>CANTGP010000071.1 GCA_947653315.1 uncultured Lachnospiraceae bacterium | reverse complement strand
GAAGAAATAAAGATAAAAGCAATGAAGATAGAAGGAATGAAGATTGGGCAGGACGACATCGCAGAACCGACAGGGAAACAATAAGAGGAACACGAAATTTACTTTAAGGATGCAAAAGAAGCTGGTAGTACTCTTTATTACGGTACTGCTGGCTTTCGTCGGATTATCCGCACGGTTAATGCTGATTAACAGGGATGACGGGGAACGGTACAAGAAACAGGTATTGTCCCAGCAGGCATATGACAGCAAAACCATTCCGTTCCGCAGGGGCGACATTTTGGACTGCAAGGGGACGAAGCTGGCGGTCAGTGAAAAAGTATATAACGTGATTTTGGATGCCAGGGTCATGTTAAAGGCGGACAACGGCGCATGTGTGGAGCCTACCATTGCGGCGGCGCAGTCGTTGCTCGGGCTGGACGGTGCGGAAATCCGCAGGCGGCTGGAAACGAATCCCGATTCTTCCTATTATGTGCTGGCGAAACAGATGACCTATGAACAGATCAGCGCGTTTAAGGAATTGCAGGCGGACGAGGAGGAAGGAGCCCACATTAACGGCATTTGGTTTGAGGAGGAATACAAAAGGAAATATCCCAACAACAGTCTTGCCTGCGACGTAATCGGATTTACCAGAAGTGACAATCAGGGTTTGTTCGGGTTGGAACAGTATTACAACGATGTATTAAGCGGTACGCCGGGGCGGGAATACGGCTACTTAAATGAGGACGGTACGCTGGAGCGCACCACGATTTCCGCCGTGGACGGCAATTCCATCGTTACCACCATCGATGCAAACATCCAAAGCATCGTGGAAAAATATCTAAAGAAGTTTGACGACGAATATAAAAACAGTTATACGGAGCGCAACGGCAGCAATAATACGGGCTGCATCATCATGGACGTAAATTCCGGTGAAGTCCTGGCAATGGCAAGTTATCCGGTCTTTGACCTGAACGATACCTGGAATGAGGAAAACCTTTACGGTATGCCCATGGTAAACGAGGTGGGCAACTGGAAGGGCGAGTATATTACCGAGGAAAATTTCGCGACCCTTTCGGATGAATTGAAGAAACAGCAGTTTAACGCCCTTTGGCGTAATTTCTGCATCCATGATACCTATGAACCGGGTTCCGTGGCGAAACCCTTTACGGTAGCGGCGGCATTGGATTCCGGTAAGATTACGGGAGAAGAATTTTATACCTGCAACGGTGTGCGGGAAATCGGCGGTCATGAAATTCACTGCCATAATACGTTCGGCGATGGCACCATATCGGTGTCGCAGGCGGTGGAAATGTCCTGCAACGTGGCTATGATGTATATCAACGAGGCGGTGGGTGTCAGTACGTTCATTGATTACCAGCATACGTTTAATTTCGGCTTAAAGACCAACATCGATTTGGAAGGGGAATCCCGGACCGCAAGTCTTGTGTACAATAAGGACAATATGGGACCTACGGAGCTTGCCACCAATTCTTTCGGGCAGGGGTATAACGTGTCGATGATTCAGATGATAACGGCATTCTGTTCCCTGATTAACGGCGGAAATTATTACGAGCCGCATGTGGTGAAGAAAATCGTCAGTCCTACCGGAGCCACGGTGGAAAACATCGAACCGCGTCTGTTAAAACAGACCGTTTCCGAGTCCACTTCGGAAAAAATCAGGGAATACTGCAACCAGGTGGTGGTTGGCGAAAAAGGTACCGGTAAGACGGCGCGGCCGGCCGGATACCTGATCGGCGGCAAGACGGGAACGGCGGAGACGCTTCCCCGTAAAAACGGGCAGTATGTGGTTTCCTTTATGGGATATGCCCCTGCGGACGATCCGCAGATTGCCATTTACGTGGTGGTGGACCGTCCCAATGTGCCTTCGCAGGATGATGCGAAGCATGCCACCCGTATTGTCAGGAATATTCTGACGGAAGTGCTTCCGTACATGGGAATCTTTATGACGGAGGAATTAAGCGATAAGGAGAGGGCGGAACTGGAAGCCCTTCAAGTGGAAATTATGACACCGGTAGTTCCGGAGGAAGACGGGGCACAGGAAGGCGAAGGCGTGGAAGGAACGGGAGAAGGAGGAACCGGAGGGGAAGCCGGGGAAGGAAGCGGAGGAACCGGGGAAGGAGCCGGGGACGGGGGTACAGGAACCGGGAACGAAGGCCAAGAAAGCGGGGAAGGGGCCGTGGAGGATACCCATACGGATATATGGAAGACGTTCCCCATAGATCCCGAAACAGGATATGCAAAAGACCCGGATACCGGATTTTTGGTGGATCCGGATACCGGACATGTGTTTAACGAGGAGAACAGTTCACCGCCCGGACTTGGCGGAACGGACAACATTCCGGGAAGCGAGGATGACAGGAATCCTTTTTAATACACACCCTCCGGGGGAAAATACCGGAAAAACGGACAAGGGCATGATTTCCCCAAAAAAGCAGGAAAGGAGAATAACCGCAGGGAATGGATAATAGATTGTAGTAACACCTTTGAAAAGAGAGGGTATGCAGTCGATGCCATGGAAGCATAAGACCTATATAAGGAAGAAGATTGTGGTGACTTTTTTCCTGTGCTGTGCGGTATTCCTGCTGTTGTGCGGAAGGCTGTTCTACCTGATGGTAGTGCAATCCGAATATTATACCGAAGCGGCGGAGGACCTTCACGAGAGGGAGCGGAAGATTAAGGCGGCACGGGGCAGGATCATTGATTCCACGGGGGCGGTGCTGGCGGACAACCGGACGGTGTGTACCATATCGGTAATCCATAACCAGATTAAGGAGCCGGAGGAAGTGGTAAAGGTTCTTTCCAGGGAGCTTGGGCTGTCCGAGGAATATGTGGCGAAAAGGGTGGAGAAATACTCCGCCATAGAAAGAATAAAGAGCAATGTGGATAAGGAGACGGGGGATAAAATCAGGGAATACGATTTGGAAGGGGTGAAGGTGGATGAGGATTACAAGCGTTACTATCCGTATGAAACGCTGGCATCCAAGGTCCTGGGATTTACCGGGGGGGATAACCAGGGAATTATCGGGCTGGAAGTCATTTATGAGGAATATTTGAAGGGAAAAGAGGGAACCATCCTAACTGTGACCGATGCCAAGGGCGTGGAAATCGCGGAGGCGGGGGAGGAGCGGATTGAGCCGGAAAACGGGAATGATTTATATGTCAGCCTGGACATCAATATCCAAAGCTATGCGACCCAGTTGGCAATGCAGGCAATGGAGACGAAGGAGGCGGACAGCGTATCGATTTTGGTGATGAATCCGCAGAACGGGGAAATTCTGGCGATGGTAAACGTGCCGGAATTCAACCTGAACGAACCCTATACCCTGCCGGAAGGAACGGCGGAGTCGGCAAGCCAGGAGGAAAAGCAGAACCTTTTGAATCAAATGTGGCGTAACGGCTGTATCAATGATACGTATGAACCGGGTTCCACGTTCAAAATCATTACGGCGGCTGCCGGACTGGAATCCGGCGCGGTGACGGTGAACGACAGGTTTTCCTGTCCCGGCTACGTGATGGTGGAGGACCGCAGGATACGCTGCCATAAAATCAGCGGACATGGTGCGGAGGATTTCGTACAGGGTACCATGAATTCCTGTAACCCGGTATTTGTCACGGTAGGGATGCGGATTGGTGTGGACCGCTATTATGATTATTTTAAGCAGTTCGGGCTGTTGTCGAAGACCGGCGTGGATTTGCCGGGGGAGGCGGGCACGATTATGCATAAAAAGGAAAATATCGGGGCAGTGGAACTTGCCACCATTTCTTTCGGACAGTCGTTCCAAATTACGCCGATACAGCTTGCGACGACCGTATCGTCCATCGTAAACGGCGGGACGCGCGTGACGCCCCATTTCGGGGTAAAAGTGGTGGACAGTGAGGGCAACATAAAGGAAACGTTAAAATATCCGGTGCAGAAGAATATTGTTTCCGCCGAAACTTCGGCAACCATGCGCTATATTTTGGAACAGGTGGTGGAAAACGGCAGCGGGAAGAACGGCTATGTGGAAGGATACCGCATCGGCGGCAAGACGGCAACCAGCCAGACGCTTCCAAGGGGCAGCGGGCGGTATATTTCTTCTTTTCTCGGTTTCGCCCCGGCGGACGATCCGCAGGTGCTTGCCATTGCCATCATCAATAACCCGCAGGGTGTTTATTACGGCGGGCAGATTGCGGCTCCCATTGTGCGGCAGCTCTTTGAAAATATCCTTCCTTATTTGGAAGGAATCGATTATAATACATAAGGAACCGCAAAAAAGCTGATTCGGAAAGGATAGGAAAGTAAGATGAACCAAACAGTGGTGATGTCCGTAGTGATTTCGTTTGTGATAAGCGTGGCGCTGGGACCTTTTATTATACCGTTTTTAAGGAAGTTAAAGGTGGGGCAGACCGAAAGGGATGACGGGCCGCAGTCGCATTTAAAGAAGTCGGGGACGCCGACCATGGGCGGTATCCTGATTTTAATCAGTATCGTGGTGACTTCTGTGCTGTATATGAAGGATTACCCGAAAATCATGCCGATTTTGTTCGCTACGCTGGGATTCGGGCTGATTGGGTTTTTGGATGATTATATTAAGGTAGTGCTGAAGCGTTCCATGGGGCTGCGGGCATGGCAGAAGATGCTTGGACAGATTGTGGTGACGGGGGTATTTGCCTATTACCTGACCCGTTATGTGGGGATATCCTTTGCCATGAAGATACCGTTTGCGGCGGGAAAATATTTGGATTTCGGCATGTTCAACATACCCGTGCTGTTCGTGGTGGTCATTGCCACGGTAAACGGCGCGAATTTTACGGACGGACTGGACGGACTGGCGAGCAGCGTTACGGTGATGATTGCCACCTTTTTTACCGCGGTGGCGGTAGGGACGGCGAGCGGCATTGAGCCGGTGACCTGTGCGGTGGTGGGAGCGCTTCTCGGATTCCTGCTTTTTAACGTGTATCCCGCCAGTGTGTTTATGGGGGATACGGGGTCTTTGGCGCTTGGCGGTTTCGTTGCCGCTACCGCTTATATGCTGCAGATGCCCCTGTTCATTCCGATTGTGGCGCTGGTATATGCGGTGGAAGTGCTTTCCGTCATGATTCAAGTAGGTTATTTTAAGGTAAGCGGCGGAAAACGGTTCTTTAAAATGGCGCCCATCCACCATCATTTTGAACTGTGCGGATGGTCGGAGACACGGGTGGTGGCGGTATTTACCATCGTAACCGCGCTTTTGTGCCTTGTGGCGCTGCTTGGGATTTGACGGGAATAACGGACGGAAAGGGGTTGCCGGGAAACGGTTCCGGCAGGAAAACGGATTATGGAAGAAAAAATTCGGATAAAACCGACAGCAGATGAAAAATCGGAAACAGGGGATTGGGAAGGGAAAAAAGTCCTGGTTATCGGAACCGGAATCAGCGGCGCAGGAGCGGTAAAACTGTTATGCGCGGCAGGGGCATGTCCGGTCTGGTATGACGAAAACGGGGAAGTGTCCGCGGAAGATATTGCTAAGAAGCTGCCGGAAGGGATATCCGTAAGAATTATTACCGGAGCCTTGCCGGGGGATGTGGAAGAAGAAACGGAAATGGTGGTGCCAAGTCCCGGTGTTCCGGTGGATACGGAATTTGTGGAAAGGTTCCGCAGGCGCGGCATTCCCATATTGGGGGAAATCGAGCTTGGTTATCTTTTTTCCAAGGGAAGGCTGGCGGCGGTGACGGGAACAAACGGGAAGACCACTACCACATCCCTGGTGGGACAGATCATGGAGGAATATTACGGGGATGTGTTTGTGGTGGGGAATATCGGGAAACCATACACGGAATCGGCATTAAAAACAGGGGAGGATTCCGTGACGGTGGCGGAAATCAGCAGCTTCCAGTTGGAAACCACGGACCGGTTTAAGCCCCGGGTGTCCGCCATCCTGAATATTACGCCGGACCATTTGAACCGCCACCATACGATGGAGAACTATGTGGCGGTGAAGGAGCGGATTGCCGCAAGACAGACAAAGGACGACGTCTGTGTGCTGAATTATGAGGATGAATATACGCGCGGTTTTGGGAAACGCTGTCCGGCGAAGGCCATGTATTTTTCTTCCAAACGGAAGCTGGAGGAAGGGCTGTACCTGGACGGGGAGGAAATATGGATGGCGCAGGACGGTTATGCCGAAAGGCTGATGAATATCCATGAGATGAAATTAGTGGGTATGTGCAACGTGGAAAACGTGATGGCGGCGATTGCCATTGCCGTGCATATGCAGGTGCCCATGGAAAATATACTGGATACGGTACGGCGGTTCCGTGCGGTGGAGCACCGGATCGAATTTGTGGCCACAAAGGGAGGCGTGGATTATTACAACGATTCCAAGGGGACAAATCCGGATGCGGCGGTGCAGGGGATACGCGCCATGTCGAAACCGACAGTGTTAATCGGCGGAGGGTATGATAAGGGAAGTACATTCGATACATGGATTGAGGCTTTTGACGGGAAGGTAAAATATTTGGTGTTAATCGGACAGACGGCAGACCAGATTGAGGCGTGTGCGAAGGCGCATGGGATGGACGGGAAACGTATTTTGCGTGCGGAGGGGTTTGAAGAAGCCCTGAGGATGTGTACGGAACATGCACAGGCAGGGGATGCGGTGCTGTTGTCCCCGGCGTGTGCCAGTTGGGGGATGTTCCCGAACTATGAGGTACGTGGTCAGATGTTTAAGGATTACGTGAACCGCCTTCCGGATGAGGGTCCGGACGGGAGCGGGAGAACGGAAACGGGGAAGAAACACAAGGAAGGAGTATGAGGTCGTATGGCAGGAATACGCGCAGGGATACGTGCGGAACAGAGGATGCAGGCGAGGTCTGTGAGCAGGGTCAAGAGAAAACAGGAGGAGAACTTTTTTGATTACAGTATGCTGTTTATCGTGTTGTTCCTGCTGGGCTTCGGACTGGTCATGATTTATTCCACCAGTTCTTACAGCGCGGCATTGCAGCATGAAGGGGATTCCGCTTTTTTCCTGAGGAAACAGGCGGTGGCTACGGTTATCGGGCTTTTTGCGATGATAGTGGTGGCGAATATCCCGTATCATTTTTGGGAGCGTTTTGCTACCCTCGCATACATAGGTTCCGCGGTTCTGATTCCGATGGTTTTGGTTCCCGGACTGAGATACACGGCAAACGGGGCATCCAGGTGGATTAAGGTGGGACCGCTGACGGTACAGCCTGCCGAAGTGGCGAAACTGGGTATGATTCTTTTTCTTGCCAGCCTGGTCTGCAAGATGGGAAGGGGGATACGTACCACGAAAGGGTTCTTTACGGTGCTGCTTGTTCCCGCGCCCATTTGTCTTATGATTTGGAAGATTACGAATAATTTAAGTTCCGCCATCATCGTCTTCGGGATTGCGGCTTTGATGCTGTTCGTGTCCAGCCCGGAGTATAAGAAGTTTGTCATTATGGGTGTGGCGGGGATTGCCGGTGCGGCGGCTTTGGTGGCATTAATCGTAAACGTGGCGGCGTCGGAGGACATGAACTTCCGTTTCGCCCGTATTCTGGCATGGCTGGATCCGGAAGCCTATGCCAACGGGAAAGGGTTCCAGACATTGCAGGCGCTCTATGCCATAGGTTCCGGCGGTATTCTCGGAAAGGGGCTTGGGCAGAGCAGGCAGAAGTTAGGGTTTCTGCCGGAAGCGCAGAATGACATGATTTTTTCGATTATTTGTGAGGAACTCGGATTGTTTGGCGGTATTGCGGTAATTATGATGTTTTTATTGCTGATTTGGAGGTTCATGGTGATTGCCAATAATGCTTCCGACTTATTCGGAGCGCTGCTGGTGGTTGGCGTGATGGGGCATGTCGCCATCCAGGTCATCTTAAATATCGCGGTAGTGACCAATACCATACCGAATACGGGAATTTCCCTGCCGTTTATCAGTTACGGGGGGTCTGCGGTGCTTTTCATGTTAATCGAAATCGGGCTGGTGCTTAGCGTGGCAAAGGGAATTAGGCTGAAAGACTTATAGGACGACCGCTTTTGGCAACGTTTTGGGACGTTTTTGTATTTTCCGCATATAGATAGAATAGGTGACAGTATAGGAAAAGACAGAAGGTGAATCATTGGATTCTATTCATATCTATGGCGGAAACTTACTAAAGGGGGAGACAAGGGTACAGGGTTCCAAGAATGCGGTGCTGCCCATACTTGCGGCGACCCTGTTAATCCGGGGAACCTGTGCCATTAAGAACTGTCCGCGTATTGCGGACGTATACCATATGCAGAATTTGCTTCAGGAACTCGGGTGCATGGTCCATTGGGCGGGCAGTACGGTGACGGTGGATGCGGCCCGGGTAAACGACAACCGTATGTCTGGGGAATCCGTGACCCGTATGCGTTCTTCCATCATGCTGCTGGGTGCGATGCTGGGGCGTATGGGCGAGGCGGTCATGTCCTATCCCGGCGGCTGTGTCATTGGGAAAAGGCCCATAGACATCCATCTTTTGGCACTGCGGAACATGGGCGTGGAGATTGTGGAGGAGGAGCAGATGTTTACTGCCCGTGCGCTGCATTTGCAGGGGGCGCAGCTTTGTCTTCCTTTTCCAAGCGTTGGCGCCACGGAAAACGTGATTTTGGCGGCAGTGCTGGCAGAAGGGACGACGGTGCTGGAAAATGCGGCGAAGGAACCGGAAATTGAAGCGCTGTGCGGTTTCCTGGCGATGGCAGGGGCGGATATCAGCGGTATCGGAAGCGACAGGCTGGTTATCCGCGGCGTGGAGGAGCTTCATGAAGTAAAATACACGGTGCCTGCGGACCGGATTGTGGCGGGGACTTACCTGACCGCGGCGATGGCGGCAGGCGGGAGTATTTTTTTGGAGCAGGCTCCCGCCGGACATTTGGAGGCGCTTTTAAAGGCGGCACGGGAAATGGGCGGCAGCGTTACCATTAATAAGGAAGGAATCGGCATCGATGTCCTTCACCGTCTGAAAGCCCTGCCCTATTTGAAAACGGAGGTTTACGACGGATTTCCGACGGATCTGCAGTCGCCGATGATGGCGGTAATGGCTGTGGCGGAAGGGCAGGGCGTCATTGAGGAAAATATTTTTGAAAACCGTTTCCGTGTTGTGGGCGATTTGGGGAAAATGGGAGCGGATATCGAGACGGTAAAGAATAAGGCATATATACGCGGAGTGGAAAAATTGTCGGGCTGTATGGTGGAGGCGGAAGAACTCAGGGGAGGCGCGGCGCTTGTGGTGGCAGGGCTTGCGGCGGAAGGCAGGACCGTGATTAAAAACAGGCATTTTATTGAAAGAGGCTATGAAAATATTTGCAGGGATTTAAGGAATTTGGGAGCGGATATCAGTATTGGGTAAAGATATGGACGATACAGGGAAAAATACGGAAAACAGACCAAAAAAGAAAAAGGCGGGGGCATCCGGCAGCGGAATTTTTTCCGTTGTCGGAGGCGGAAAGAAGGAATCGGAAACCGGGGAAAAAATGACGGAAAAAAAGGCCGCCGCTTCCCCCGTTAAAAAAAATGCGGGAAAAAGTGAAGAAAAAAATGTAGAAAAAAATGAAGAAAAACAGGCAACGGAAAAGCAAATAACGACAACCAAGGAAACGGCGGAAAAGAAGGGGAAAAAGACAGTAAGAAGTAAAAGGAGCGTCAGAAAAAGAACTGCCGGGAAAGAATCGGAAAAAGGGAATGCCGGAAAAGAAGACGGTTCCCAAAAGAAAGAGGTACAGGTAAAAGCAACGGGGAAGGAAACCGCGGAAGAAGACGCGGAAAAAACGAAAACCGTCAAACGGAAAAACATACATAGGAAAACCGCAAAGAAAAAAAAAATTTCCCCAAAAAGCGAAGAAAGCGGAGAAAAGAAAGGGAAGGAACCGGAAAACGGAAGTCCGTCAACCGGAAAAGAAGATTCGAAAAAAGGTGAAGCAGGGAAGGAAGAAGCGGAGAAAAAAGGTTTAAGCAAGGAAGAAGCCGGGAAAAAGGGGTTAAGCAAGGAAGAAGCGGGAAAAAAGGGTTTAGGCAAGGAAGAAGCGGAAAAAAAGGGGTTAAGCAAAGAAGAAGCAGGAAAAAAGGGTTTAGGCAAAGAAGAAGCCGGGAAAAAAGAGCCTGCAAAAGGGAAGCCGAAAAAAAGTACGGAAAAAGGAGGTACGGAAGAAAAGAGTTCCGGAAAAAAGGCAAAGAAAAAAAAGAGTACGGTCGGAAAGAAAAAAACGCCGTCAAAAACCCGCACGGGAAAAAAGGACGGTAAAAAAACGGAAGCCCCGGAAACGGAAGATTCAAAAACGGAAGCCCTAAAAACGGAAACTGCAGCCGCCGCAAAGAGAAGCGGCAAAACCAAATCCCGGAACCCGAATTTAAGGCTGGTGAAAAGCGGGGAGGATACGGGAGAGAAAAAGGAGCGGAAAAAAAACTCCCGCAAGGAAACTTACAAGGACAAGCCTTACCGGGAATACGATGACAAAATGTATATGGGAGGTTTTGGAATCGGCGAATGGCTGATCCAGCATAAAAGCCTGATCCTCATGGGGCTTACGGCATGTGTAATCGTGGGGGCCATTGTTTGGGGATACTATTTTATCGTTACGAATTAC
>CANTGP010000070.1 GCA_947653315.1 uncultured Lachnospiraceae bacterium | reverse complement strand
CGCCTTGTTTTTTAATGCCGCCTTGTTTTCAGGCGTTGTCATATTGTTATCCTGTTTGCTCATATTGTTCGGTTTCATAGTATGTGGATGCTCCTTTATATAATTTGTGCAAGTGTCCGCAGGCATGCGCGGGACGGCTGTCCTGCCTGCCTGTTTTTTCACGCTGCCGTCAGCGTATGTCTTCCTGTTCGTCACGCAGCAGGTTTTCATACATCTGCCGGAGGGACTGTTCCAAAACCGGAAAGTTCTCCGGCGGAATATGGGCAAAGAGAACCGCGTCCATGTCGGAAGGGCAGCAAAGGTGGCTTTGTATGAGATCATGTCCTTTCTGTGTCAAGAAGATCGGTTTGCTGCGGGAACCCTGCCTGCCGCTTTCCCGCCGGATGAGTCCTTTTTTCTCCAATATTTTCAGGACATGGATGATGCTGGTATGCTGCACGCCGAAAAAAGCGGCGATGTCGGAGAGGGAATTTTTTGTCCCGTTCCCCGCACGGTCCGGTCCGGCCGAAACATTGGGATTGCAGGGGTGGTCATAAAAATCCGGGATTCCTGCGCCGTTGTGGCACTCCAGGTTATGGAAATAAAGGTATTCCATAATGTCCAACTGGGTACTCGTCAGGTCGTAATCACGGTAGCGGAAGTTCCTGCGCCGTTCCAACTGCGTATGTATTTTTTTAATGAAAACAGCAATTTCGTTCATGGATTTCCATTCCTTTTTTCCGCGGCGTATCCGTGCGCCTTGGGCATATGCCGGTTTATGTAGCAAGCTACATTATAGCGCGGTAAAAAAAAGATGTCAACGGTATTTTTCCACACACCGTCATACTTCAAGCCGTACAAGCATATAAAAAAACATGGGTAGTGGAAGCGGAGCGTGTTTGCCTGCCGGAAAGCATGTGCAGGCGCGCTCTTAGGAAAAAATACGGGCGGAGGGAAGGCTATGTATGAAAACCAGCAGGTCCGCGAGGTCGGACGGATATTACAGTGCGATACGGAGAAGGGGTTAAGCGGGGCGGAGGCTTCCGCAAGGCTTGCAAAATACGGGAAGAACCGGCTGCAGGAGAAAAAGGAGAAGACGCAGTTTATGCTTTTCATGGAACAATTGAATGATCCGCTGATTTTTATCCTGTTTGCGGCGATGGGCGTGTCGGTGTTCCTTGGGGAAATCGGGGATGCGGGAATTATCGTGACGGTGATTTTCGTCAATGCATTCGTGGGAGTGGTGCAGGAAGGAAAAGCGCGCAAGGCCATTGAGGCGTTAAAAAAGCTGACAAGCCCCCATGCCATCGTGAAAAGGGACGGAAGGCAGCAGGAGATTGACGCGGCGGATTTGGTGCCGGGGGATATTGTCTGTCTGGAAGCCGGCAGACAGGTACCGGCGGACCTGCGGCTGACCAAGTCCATGAATTTAAAAATCGAGGAAGCGGCGCTGACCGGGGAGTCGGTACCCGTGGACAAGGATGCGGGCTATGTCGCCAGGGGGAAGACGGAGCTTGGGGACTGTAAAAACATGGCGTATATGTCTACGAACGTGACATACGGCAGGGGTGAGGGAATCGTGGCCGCCACGGGGATGGACACGCAGATCGGGCATATTGCGGGGATGATCAGCGAAACCAGGGAGGAAATGACGCCGTTGCAGAGAAGGCTGGCGGATTTGGGAAAATTATTGAGCGGGCTGGCTGTGTTTATCTGTGTCTTTCTGTTTTTGGTCGCCATGGTGCAGAAACGGGATGTGGGAGACATGCTTTTGACGGCGATTTCCCTGGCAGTGGCGGCGGTACCGGAGGGGCTTCCCGCCATCGTGACCATTGTGCTTGCCCTTAGCGTATCCCGTATGGTAAAGGTCAACACGATTATCCGCAGACTGCCTTCGGTGGAAACGCTGGGTGCGGTAAACGTGGTCTGTTCGGACAAGACGGGGACGCTGACCCAAAATAAAATGACGGTGAAGAAGTGTTACGTGGACGGGAAAACCGTGGATGCGGGGGAACTGGATGCCGGCAGGAACAGGGAACTTCTGCTTGGCTGTTCCTTATGTAATGACGGCGTGATTTCAGGGGGCAGCCGGATTGGCGACCCCACGGAGCTGGCTTTGCTGGATTTGGCATCGAAATACGGCATGGAACGGGAGAAGCTGGAGCGGGACTACCCAAGAATTGATGAAAAGGCATTTGATTCCGACCGGAAAATGATGACCACCCTTCACAGGGGGCGCGGCGGGCGGGTGTCGTATACCAAGGGAAGCACGGAAGAAGTGCTGCGCTGTTCCAAATATCTGCTAAACCGCGGGAAAAAGACGGCACTGACGGAAACGGCAAGGCGGGAAATCCTCCATGCCGCAGGCCAGATGTCATCGGAAGCCTTACGGGTATTGGCAGTGGCGGTGCGGGAGGAAGCTGCGGCGCCGGAGGAGAGGGAGTTAACGTTTGTGGGGCTTGCGGGAATGATTGACCCGGCAAGGCCGGAAGCGGCGGAAGCGGTGGAGGCATTCCGGTGTGCCGGTGTGGATACGGTGATGATTACGGGCGACCATATCGATACGGCATATGCCATTGCAAAGGAGCTTGGGATTGCGCATGACCGTGGGGAATGTCTTGCGGGCAGCGAACTGGATAAGCTGGATGAGGGGCAGTTCGCCGAAAAGGCGGAGCTTGTACGTGTTTATGCCAGGGTATCGCCGGAACATAAGGTACGGATTGTCAATGCCCTTAAGAAAAAAGGGAAAACCGTGGCGATGACGGGGGACGGGGTGAACGACGCGCCTTCCCTGAAAGCGGCGGATATCGGCATCGCCATGGGGATGAACGGTACGGACGTGGCGAAGAACGCTTCGGACATGGTGCTGACGGACGACAATTTTGCGACCATCCGCAAGGCGATTGAGGAGGGAAGGGGTATTTATGAGAATATACGCAAAGCTATTTTGTTTCTTCTTTCTTCTAATTTTGGAGAAATTATTACGATGCTGGCAGCTATTCTCGCCGGACTTCCTTCTCCGTTAAAGGCAAGCCATATTCTATGGATTAACCTGATTACCGATTCCCTTCCGGCTTTGGCGCTGGGAGTGGATGAAAACGACGGAAAGCAGTTGATGCGCCAAAAACCGAGAAAGAGCAATGAGAATTTGTTTGCGCACGGCGGGCTTGCCTGCACGCTCTGCTATGGGACGGTCATTGCCGTTATCAGCATCACTGCATTTTTGCAGGTGCCCTATGATGTTTTAACGGTGCGGGGGCTGCCGGTGAGCCTGCATAACCTGGAAACGGTACTGCAAATCCCGGATATTTTAAACAAGGCGCAGACCCATGCGTTTACGGTGCTTGGCATGAGCCAGTTGTTCCATGCCGTCGGAATGCGGGACGTGAACAAATCGGTGTTCCGCATGAACCACCTCTCCAACCGGTATATGATTTTTGCCTGCGCGCTGGGGATCGCCCTGCAGGCGTTGGTAACGGAAATCCCGTATTTCGTGGCGTTGTTTGGTACGAGCCGCCTTTCCTTAAGGGAGTGGGGAGTCCTTGCCCTGCTGTCTGCGGTGCCGATGGCGGTGCATGAGCTGCTGGTAATCGGCGGTGCGGCGGAGAAGGAGAAACAGGGAAACGGTTCCGGGGAACGGGAAGTTTTTCCCGCATAATCCTTGCCATGACGGGCAGCCATAAGGTATACTTTAATCAGCCCAATGTCCGGTTTTTACCTGACGGATTTTTGGGCTGATGAATTATTATGTGTCGGGTATATTTTTGATGGAAAGGATAACTTATGGCAAGGACGGTAGCGATAGGACAGCAGGATTTTGAAACGATTAGGGAAAAAGGATATTTCTATATTGATAAGACCGCATTTATCAAAGAATGGTGGGAGAGCGGGGACAGCGTGACCTTAATTACCCGGCCGCGGAGGTTTGGAAAAACCTTGACGATGAGCATGCTGGAAAAATTTTTTTCTATCGGCTATGCGGGCAGGGCAGATTTATTTGAAGGGACAAAGATATGGGAATATGGGGAATACAGGAAGCTGCAGGGAACATACCCGGTGATCTTCTTAAGTTTTGCCGATGTCAAGGAAACTACTTTCCGGGATGCGAGGAAGATGATTTGCTATATCATGGAACAGCTTTACAGCCAAAATGATTTTTTGCTGGAAGGGAATCTGCTCAACGAGAAGGAGAAAATTTTTTTCGGGAATGTCACGGTAGATATGGAAAATTACGTCCTTTCCTCATCGTTAAAAACCCTGTCAAATTATTTATGCCGTTATTATGGGAAGAAAGTAATCATTATTTTAGATGAATATGATACTCCAATGCAGGAGGCGTACATGAAAGGATATTGGACGGAACTTGCAGAGTTAACGAGAAGTTTATTCAATGCCGCTTTCAAGACGAATCCCTGCCTGGAACGTGCTGTTATGACAGGAATCACAAGGGTCAGTAAGGAATTGGTTTTGACGGCAACATCGGAAGATTATTCCGATTGCTTTGGCTTTACGGAAGAAGAAGTTTTTGCCGCTTTAAAAGAGTTTGGACTGTCGGGGCAGGAAAAAGTGGTTAGGGATTGGTATGACGGGTTTACGTTCGGAACCAGGAAAGATATCTATAATCCATGGTCTGTCATTAACTTCCTGGATGAAGGGAAAGCAGCTCCATACTGGGCCAATACCAGTTCCAATCATCTGATAGAAAAAATTCTCAGGGAAAGCAATCCTGACATGAAACAGTCTTTCGGGCGTTTGCTGGGTGGGGAAGCGCTTAATATGGAGATTGACGAGCAGATTATTTATGATCAGCTTACGGTTAAAAAGAATGCGGTTTGGAGTCTTTTACTTGCCAGCGGATATTTAAAAGTTGCGGGGACGGTGTTTTCAGGGGAAACGGGAAGGACTTATTATGATCTTGCACTGACAAACAGGGAAGTCAGGATTATGTTTGAAAATATGATACAGGGATGGTTTTCGGAAAACAGCAGCTATAATGCCTTTATCAAGGCGCTTCTGTTGGACGATGTAAAAGCGATGAATACCTATATAAACAGGGTAGCCATGGAAACTTTCAGTTATTTCGATACGGGAAAAGCGCCGTCCTGGGAGGAACCGGAGCGGTTTTACCACGGATTTGTCCTTGGGCTGATGGTGGAACTGGCGGACAGGTATACCCTTACCTCGAACCGCGAGAGCGGTTTTGGAAGATATGACGTCATGCTGGAGCCAAAGAGAACGGGGGATAATGCCTATATTTTTGAATTCAAGGTACAGGATTCGGAGGAAAAAGAGTTGTCCGATACGGTACGGGACGCACTTTGCCAAATTGACAGGCAAAATTATGAAGCGTCCCTCGTGGCAAAAGGATTACCGAAAGAATGTATAAGAAAATATGGTTTTGCATTTTGCGGTAAAAAGGTGCAGATAGGAGGGCGGATATTCAAAGATGCCGACGGCTATTGCGAGTAGGGGAAAAAATTTGTCCCCTACTCGATTAATTTGCTAAACGCCAGCAAAAGCAGCAAAATCCCACCGAAAACGGAAAAATTAAAATCGGATTTCGCCGCTAACAGTCTTCCCAGCCTGCATCCGCCGGATATGGCGCACAGGCTGATAAAGAATGTCAGCAGGGCGGCTAAGGGGAGGGAATAGTCCCCGGACGCCGCTCCGAATCCTGCGGCGGCGCTGTCCAAGGAAAGCGCCATGCCTAAGGAGAGCGCTTCGGTGGGAGAAAGGACCTCCACATCGGCGGTATTGGCGGCTTCGGGAGCCGCGTAAACCGTCAGGATGAAGCGGAGGTTTTTTGTTTTCACATGGACTTCCCTGCCGTTAAACCGGTTTTCCCGGATTTTCTTACGGATGGAGCTGTCAAAGAGCTTGATGCTCCCCAGCACGAAAAGGATGAAAAAGGAGAAAAATACGGTACATGCGGGGGGAATGTAAGCCTTAAGGAAATTGCCGGCAAGAAGGGAAGCCATTAAGAGCAGGTCGGAGAGGAATGCCACGATGACGGCGGACAGAGGGGGGATTTTCACCCGGTCTGCCCCGTAAGCAAATCCGGCTGCCAGGGCATCCGCGGAAAGCGCTATAATCAACAGGATAAGCCGTGATATGGAGCCAAACAAATCGGTCACCTTCCTTTAAAAATTACCAGAGGTTTGCTTTATATTATGTAAATATGTTATAATTGTTTTCAGATAGGCATATGGGAAACGGGAAACAAGAAAGAGGAAAAAGGAAAACAATGAATGACAGACAATATAAAACAAAAGAATTGCTCGGGCGGTTTGCCCCTTATTTCAAACCTTACCGGAAAACGCTGGCGATGGACCTGTTCTGTGCGGCCCTGACCACAATCTGCGAACTGGTGCTGCCGCTTATCATGCGGTATATTACCAACGAGGGGCTGTACCGGCTGGCGGAGCTTTCGGTAGGGACCATTGGCGGGCTTGGGTGCCTTTACCTGTTCCTGAGGCTGTTGGATACGGTGGCGAGCTATTACATGGCGGACATGGGGCATGTGATGGGCGCAAAGATTGAGACGGATATGAGGCGGGATGCCTACCGCCATTTGCAGCAGTTGTCCAATACGTATTATAACAATACGAAGGTCGGGCAGATTATGGGGCGCATTACCAACGACCTGTTTGACGTGACGGAGTTTGCCCACCACTGCCCGGAGGAATTTTTCATTGCCGGAATCAAAATCGTGATTTCCTTTGTGATACTGGCGAGAATTAACGTGCTGCTGACGCTGCTTATTTTCCTGATCGTGCCGGTCATGATCGGGGTGTGCATGACGCTGAATTTCCGTATGCGCGGGGCGTTTAGCAAGCAGAGGAATCAAATCGGGGAATTGAATGCGAGGATTGAGGACAGCCTGCTGGGGCAGAAGGTGGTAAAGGCATTTACCAATGAGGAAATGGAAAACCGGAAGTTTGAGCAGGACAACGGGAAGTTTTTGGACATTAAGAAAGAGACGTACCGGTATATGGCGGCGTTCCAGACCACGACGAAGGTATTTGACGGTATCATGTACCTTGCGGTGGTGGTCGCCGGGGGTATTTTCATGGTAAAGGGACTTGTGGCGCCGGGGGATTTGGTGGCTTATACCCTTTATGTCAGTACGATGATTGCCACGATACGCCGGATTATCGAGTTTGCGGAACAGTTCCAGCGGGGGATGACGGGGATTGAGCGGTTTTTACAGATTATGGATGCGGATATCGAGATTTTTGACGAGCCGGGAGCGGTGGAAATGCGGCATACGGAAGGAAACATCCGGTTTGAGGGAGTGAGTTTTGAATATCCCGACGACCATAATATTGTTTTCCGCAATCTGAACCTGGAGATAAAACACGGGGAGAAAGTGGCGGTTGTGGGTCCGTCCGGCGGCGGGAAAACCACGCTGTGTAACCTGATTCCAAGATTTTATGACGTAACGGAGGGCTGTATCCGCATCGACGGGGAGGATGTCCGGCATTTTACGTTAAAGAGCCTGCGTAAGAATGTGGGAATCGTTCAGCAGGACGTATACCTTTTTTCGGGAACCATATATGAGAATATTCTTTACGGAAGGCAGGACGCATCCGGAGAGGAGGTGGAGGAAGCGGCGAAACGGGCGGGAGCCCATGAATTTATCATGCATTTAAAGGACGGCTATGACACTTATGTGGGCGAGCGCGGGGTGAAGCTGTCCGGCGGGCAGAAACAGCGCATCAGTATTGCCAGGGTATTTTTAAAGAATCCTCCCATCATTATACTGGATGAGGCGACTTCCGCCCTGGATAACGAAAGCGAATTTGCGGTGGCGAAGTCCCTGGCGAGGCTGTCCGAAGGCAGGACCACGCTGACCATTGCCCACAGGCTCTCCAGCATCCGTAATTCCGACCGGATTCTGGTGCTGACGGATCAGGGAATCGTGGAGGAAGGGAACCATGAACAGCTTCTTTTGGAAAAAGGCATTTATTACCAGTTCTACACCACGGCAAACGAGCTGAAATAAGGCAGAAAAAGGGGACCGGTGGAAAAAAGGGCGGTAACTTTACCCCTGTAAGTTATCGCGCACGGCTATGTTATACCTTGCCATTATGGGTCGGCTTTTGTATAATAAGAATATCTATTCCGGCGCGCGGGGAAAAGATACTTTCAGAATAAGCCAAAAAAGCAAGGAGACAACATTATGTTTCAGAAGAAGATTTGCGTAATTGTGGGAGGCGCAAAAGGCAGAGGGCGGAAACTTGTGGAAAAATACGCAGGGGAGAAATACCGTATTGCTTTTATGGATATCGACAAAGAATCCGGCAACTCACTAAAGGAAAAGTTAGAAGGGGAATTCGGAAGAAAGGTTTTTTTCTTCAACGGAAATGTAAACAGTGAGGAGGACAGGGAATTATTTGCGGGCGCTGTGAAGGCACAGTACCGGAAAATTGACTGCCTGTATTACCGTTCAGACATTCGGGACAAAAGAGAAGACAACAGGACCGGAAGCAGAAATGACAGTACCGGAATGGGAATCGAGGATTTGTTGGGAGAAAGTTTAAAGAGAGGAAGTATTGTCAGGGACATTACATAACGGTTCAGGCATATCCGTTCCGTGATGCACGGTCGGCGATATGGCGGAAAGTTTTTGGATAGTTCCCGGATAAAAGATACAAAAGAAAAAGTGGTTTTACACGACGGAAAGGAGTGTTGGTATGAAACTAACGTTTATTGGAGCCGCCCATGAAGTAACCGGAAGCTGCCACTATCTGGAAGCGGCGGGGAAAAATATCCTGGTTGACTGCGGCATGGAACAGGGATTACGTTCTTACGAAAGCGAGAAGCTGCCCATTGAGGAGGCTTTGGTGGATTATGTACTGTTGACCCATGCCCATGTGGATCATTCCGGTATGCTGCCGGCACTGTACGCCAAGGGATTCAGGGGGCAGGTGCTTACGACGGTGGCTACCGCGGACCTGTGCAGTATCATGCTCCGTGACTGTGCGCATATCCAAATGCAGGAAGCAGAATGGAAGAACAGGAAGGCGCAGAGACATTCCGGGATTGAGCCCCATGATCCGCTGTATACCATGGAAGATGCAGACGGGGTGATCAAAAGGCTGGTTCCGTGCCATTATAACCAGATTATTGAATTGTGCGAAGGGGTCAGAATCCGTTTCACGGACGTGGGACACCTGCTTGGTTCCGCCAGCATAGAGGTGTGGATGAAGGAGGACGGAGAGGAGAAGAAAATTGTTTTTTCCGGGGATTTGGGAAATATCAACCAGCCTTTGATTAAAGACCCGATTTATACGGAGGAAGCCGACTATGTGGTAATGGAATCCACCTATGGGGACCAGATTCATTCCGCCGAGCGGCCGGATTACGTGGGCGAACTTGCAAGGATTTTGCAGGAAACCTTTGACGCAGGGGGAAATGTGGTCATTCCCTCCTTTGCGGTAGGCAGGACGCAGGAAATGCTTTATTTCCTGCGCCAAATCAAAGCGGAGGACCGGATTAAGGGTCATCCGGATTTTCCGGTTTACGTGGACAGTCCGCTGGCGGTGGAAGCTACGGAAATTTTCCAGCGTAACGTGGAGGAATGCTTTGATGAGGATGCCATGGAGTTGATCCGTCAGGGGATTAACCCCATCCGTTTTCCCGGATTAAAACTGACCATCACCGGCGACGAATCGCGGGAAATTAACTTTGACATGACACCGAAAGTCATCATATCCGCTTCCGGTATGTGTGAGGCAGGGCGTATCCGCCATCATTTGAAGCATAACCTGTGGAGGCCGGAGTGTACGGTGCTGTTTGTGGGCTACCAGGCACAGGGAACGCTGGGAAGGGCTTTGGTGGAAGGCATGGACGAAGTGAAGCTGTTCGGCGAAACCATTGAAGTACGGGCGGATATCCGTTCTTTGGCGGGGATTAGCGGTCATGCGGATAAGGACGGACTTTTGGCATGGGTGGAAGGATTTAAACACAGGCCGGAAAAAGTCTTTGTGGTACACGGGGAAAGCACGGTCTGCGAATCGTTCGCGGCTTGTTTGGAGAAGGAGCATAACATTCCTGCGTTCGCGCCTTACAGCGGGACGCGTTTTGACCTGCTCACCGGGGAAGCGGAATATGTGGCTGCACCGATGCCTTTGCAGAAGAAGAAAGGGCGTGTGGCTGCCGACGTATTCTCCCGTCTTTTGGCGGCAGGGCAGAGGCTTCTTGCGGTTATCCGCAAAAACGAAGGCGTGGCAAACAAGGAACTGGCGCGTTTTGCCGACCAGGTAAATTCGCTGTGTGACAAATGGGACAGGTAAAGCGGAAAAAGGAGAGAAACGGATGAGTCAGGCGGACCATATCTTTATTGCAATGTGCAGGGACATCTTAGAGACCGGGACGAGTACGGAAGGGGAGAAAGTGCGTCCCCGCTGGGCGGACGGAACCCCTGCTTATACCATAAAAAAGTTCGGTGTGGTGAACCGTTATGATTTGTCCAAAGAATTTCCGATCCTTACCCTGCGCCGGACGGCGTTAAAGAGTGCAACGGACGAAATGCTTTGGATTTGGCAGAAAAAATCCAACAATATTAATGATTTGCACAGCCATATTTGGGATGAGTGGGCGGATGCGGACGGAAGTATCGGTAAGGCTTACGGTTATCAGATGGGCGTAAAGCACCGATATAAAGAAGGGATGATGGATCAGGTGGACAGGGTAATCCACGATTTGAAAAAT
>CANTGP010000069.1 GCA_947653315.1 uncultured Lachnospiraceae bacterium | reverse complement strand
TTGAGCATCAACACTCCCTGTCTGGCCCACTTGACCAGGTAACCGTTATCCGGAAATGTATCCCCAATGCCTTGTAAATCAAGGCTTTTTGAGATAATCAACCATTTAACTTGAAAAATGATATCGCTTTGTCCTATTCAATATCTTTCTCCAGTTCATCAGATCTTTAATAACACGCAAAACATACACTTCCTGTTTTTCGCTACTAATGATATAAAAAATCAGATATGACTCATAAACCTTTTTATGTATGATATATCCACGATACTTAATTCCGGAATCCGAATACTTCAATGGATAATCGCCCATATTCTTTGTTTCCCGTTTTAGATTCTCATATAATTTTTCAGCAGCATCCGGATTGCACAATTCCGTATAAATGTACTGCACAAGTCCAAAAATATCAGCTATTGCCTCGTCTGCAATCAGCACTTTATAATTCATTGTTCATTCTTTCCCTGATAATCCGGAACGCCTCATCTGCTGTATGCATCTTACCGGCTTCCATATCATCAATTCCTTTATCAAGATAAGAAAATAGCGTTTCCATTGCAATTTTCCCATTTACTTCATCCATTGTCTTAACTGCAATTTCCATATCAAGCATCTCCCTTCGTATATAAAATATTATATCCGATTTTACCAAAAAAATATACTCCGTATTTCTTCAAAAATAATAACAGTTCAGGCTGACCTGTTACCAAAAATATGCATCACCCTTTCACAATCCCATGCTCCAGTAAAAACTGCTTCCATATTTCATAATACTTTGCCTTCAAATGAATTTCGTCAATGGTATATTCATGTACCAGGTTCCCGTTTTCATCGCACACCACTTCGTTGACATCGATGTAGAAAATATTCCGGTTATCCGCCAGCGTTGCAATCGCCTCATTTTTTTCATTGATATTGGTATTGTTGAAAATCGGGTCGCTTTCATCCTTTTCCCCCGTTACCCGCATGATTCCCTGCACGAAAATCACGGCATCAGGCTGGAGCTGCCTGATTTTCTCCACCGCCGCCGTATAATGGTCCATGAAATATTCGGTATTTCCCGTTCCGAGTTCATTAATGCCAAGCATCAGGTATACTTTGCCGTACTGTTTCTTTTCCAGGGCATCTTCTACCGTGATTTTCTCACCCGTTTCCTCATCCTCCGCCACCGGCGCGGTAAATACATCATAAATCGTAAGCGATATTTTCGCAAAAAAGTCCGCCCTCTCCTCCAGCCCGCCGTATTCAAACAGTCCCACGGTTCTGGAATCGCCGATAAATACCGCATCGTTAAAATAATCTTCCGTTACCGCCTGAAAATCATACGTCACCGTCTCGTCCGCTTCCGCTGCCTGCCCGGCCACAATGGCATCTTCGGGATTCACCGCTTCCGCACCCTGTACCGCACCGTCCGCGGCAGACGCGGTTTCCGTATCCTCCACCGTCTCCCCGGCAGTATCCAAACGTTCCTCCGAAACGGTCTCCGCTTCCGCAAAACCGTCCAAACTTTGTCCTTCCCCCCGTGCCGTCGCCGCAGCGGCATCCGTCCCGTTCCATACGGGCCAAACGGCGCCGCATACATCCAAAGGTGTCACCCCCTGGTCCAGCCCTTCCATCATTAACGCCAAAAACGGCCTGTTCCACGGATTCCACTCATATCCCCCATACAGGGAAAACCTTCCGGCAATACCCACTGCCGTAAAAAGCAGTCCGCTCACCACAAGCAATAGAAAAACCGGACATTTTTTTATAAAAAACAGACATTTCTTTATAAAAACCGGGCATTCCCTTATCCGTTCCAGTATTCCCTTCCCTTTATCCATTCGTTTCCACCTTCATCCTGCTTTTGTATGATCCGACAAAATCCCGATTCCTAAAATTTTAAATACGCAAACGGGTTATTCCCCATGCTTACCACACAGTAAACCGACAGCCAGAAAACCAAAACCGTCAGTACCACCGCCACCGGATTTTTCCTGTGTTTTTCAAAAAAGCGGTATACGGCGGGCACGCACCATACCACGCCCGCCGCAAGGTATACCCGGTACATGTGCAGGTACTTCACCACATCATTGGTATTCACCGCAATTCCTTCCCCGAAAAACGGAAACATCCGTCCCAGGTAAATGCTTAACTGCTCCAAATCCGTAATCGCGAAAAACACCCATGTAACCGGAATCAGCAAAAGCACATAGCACCTTCCCAAAAACGGGACTTTACGGAATACCCCCGAAAGCCAAAGTTTCTCCACTACAATCAGCACAAACAGCACCATTCCCCAAAGGATGAAATTCAGGCTGCCGCCATGCCAAAAACCCGTCAGCAGCCAAACCGCCAGCAGGTTCCGCACCGTCCTGCTGTCCCCTTCCCGGCTGCCCCCAAGGGGAATATACACGTAATCGCGGAAAAACTTCCCAAGCGTCATATGCCACCGCCGCCAAAACTCCCCGATGCTTTTCGACGCGTAAGGATGGTCGAAATTTTCGATAAACGGCATGCCAAGCATCACGCAGATTCCCGACGCCATCAGGGAATATCCCCAAAAGTCAAAATACAGTTCCATGGAAAATCCTGCCGCACCCAGCCATGCCAACGGCGTGGAAATACTCTCATAACCGATGACGCTGATATCCTTCCAAAGAATCGCCAGCCGGTCCGCCAGCAGCACCTTCGTTCCAAGCCCCATGACGAAATACCAAAGCCCCTCCTCCAGTTTTTCCCAGGAATATTCCCGCCCTTCCGACGAAAAACTTCCTTCGTTATAGCGCATAATGGGACCCGATACCAACTGGGGAAACATGGTAAAATATACCGCCGTCCGCTTAAAGGTCGGCAGTTCCTTAATCTCCCCCCGGCAGACGTCCGCCTGAAAGGAAATCATCTTAAAAACATAAAAACTCAGCCCCAAGGGAAGAACGGACGTCCCGAAAAAGGCGCCCGACAGCTTAAACGCCGTTAGCAGCCCCACGTCCAAAGCCATGGCCACGCCCAGCCAAAGCACACATTTTTCCTTCACCCTGTGCTCATTCCTGTAATAATTGATTTTTGACGCAACCGCATAATTCAGCCAAACCGCCGCCAGCAGGAGCAGGACAAAATACGGCTCCCCCACGGCATAAAAAATAATGCTTCCAACCAACAATGCAGTATTCCTATATTTTACGGGTGTTATATAATAGACGGCAAGAAATGCCGGGAAAAAACGAAACAGGAATTCCAATTCCGTAAAAGCTGTCATTCTCATCAAATCCCATTCTTTTGTATTTCCCCGCCTGTCCTCCCCAAAGAGAGGGCATGACAGGCAGTGTTTTTATTGTAGCATTTTAGGATTTGAATCACAATAGGAAGAAGATAGATATTTTTAAAATTATTTCCGGTATTCTTTGGCAATTTCCCCCAGCACTTCTCCGTACATTTCCGTAAGCCCCTGCACCGGCTGCCAGCCAAGCCCCCTTAATTTTTCCCCGGAAAGCCTTAATCCCGTGTCGGGGGCATAACCGGTTTTCGCCGTATCTTCCGGTTTAACCCGGACGCCGATGGCGCCATGTGCCACTTCTTCCGCCACCAGTTTTGCCATATCGCGGATTCGCATGGTATTCGCTTCATTTACCACATTGTACACTTCCCCGTCGGCTCCCTTCTCCAATATGGTGAAAACCGCCCTTACCGCATCCGACGTGGAACAGTAGTTCCCCATGGAATTTCCGCCGGTTTTTAAGACAATATCCCGCCCCTCATAGGCCGCCCGCGCAAACTGCATGTACACACGATTGTCATCCATGCGCACCCCCCTGCCAAAAACCTGCGCCAGCCTTGCCACTTTCACCGGGACATGAAATTCCTGCTGATAAATATGGCAGTAATGCTCCGCCATACGTTTTCCAAGGGAATAGCAGCTCCGTGCGGAAGTTAACCCAATGTCCCCCAGTTCATCCTCCCGCCGGGGCCGTCCGGTATCTTCCACCTTTCCATAAACTTCCATGGAGGAAAGGTATACCATGCTTTTTACCCGCAGCCGTCCGGCAAGTTCCAGCATGTTGCGGGTGCCCGCAACCACACAGTCCGCCGTCTCCACCGGATGGGTTACCATGTAGGCGGATGCGGTGGGGGCGGCGCAGTGGATGAGGTAATCCGCCTGCATCCGTTCCAGTCCGCCGGAAAGCTGCCCCATCATACAACAATCTGCTTCCACGAACGTCATGCCCCGGCGCACGGCATCAGGAAAAACCGCCTGCATCCTGCCAAGATTCCGCCCAATACCAATGATTTGAATTTCTTCCCTTATCCCGGAAGCACCTGACAAAACCGCCCATGCCAAACTTCTTCCAAGCAGTCCGGTAATTCCGGTAATTACATAAACTTTCATAGACTATATTTTTACGCTTTCCATAATTTTTTCCACAATCTTTCCGTACCCTGTATAAAATTCTTCTTCCAGCGTCCAACCGGCTGGCACCGCAATATCCGGATAGTCCACACGTATTGCAGGGGCACGCATATGGGAAAACGCCTCCTCATAAACAGTTGCAATAACCTCCGCGCCAAAATTACACATATGCCATGCCGTATCCGCGACCAAAAGCCTTCCCGTTTTTTTTACCGAACGAAGCACGATTTCTTTATCCCATGGTTTAATGCTCCTGATATCAATTACGTCAACGGATATCCCCTTGTCCTCCAGTATTCCGGCCGCCTTCATCGCTTCATCCACCATAACGGAGTCCGCCACAACCGTAAAATCATCCCCCTTCCTTCTTAAAACACCCTTTCCCATACCAATACGGTAAAGTTCTTTCGGAACGACTCCCGACTTACGGAGCAGCTCCCGGTGTTCCAAAATAACGACAGGCATTTCGTCCATCAAAGCGCTGACCAAAAGGCCTTTGCCGTCAAACGGCGTCGTCGGCATTACCACCTTGCATCCGGGAAAATGGGCAAACACAGACTGCAGCGATTGGGAATGCTGCGCCGCCGCCCCCCAGCCTTTTCCAATTGCCGCCCATATTACCATGGGAACCCTGTGGATTCCTCCTGACATATACCGATACTTTGTCGCATGATTGGCGAACTGATCCATCGCCAGCAGAATAAAATCCGGACGGTTATGGAAAAATACAGGCCTGAGTCCTTCCAAAGCCGCTCCCGCCGCTATTCCCATTAAAGCGCTTTCCGATAACGGTACATCAAAAACCCTTTCTTCCCCGTATTTGCCTGCCAAACCGGTAGTAACCCCAAACAGGGCGACCTTATCATTAATCCCCTCTCCAAACAATATGACGGATTCGTCAGCATCCATCATTTGACAAAGAGTATCATTCAGGATTTCCGTATATGCCGCTTCTTCACCGTATGCATTTTCCGGTAATATAAAATCCGCTTCTTCCCTAATCATATGCTATATAACTCCTTTCTGTCAGGATACGGACTGTTTCCCGCAAACGAAAATGCATCCGCAACCTCTTTCCGGACCAAACGTTCGATTTCTTCCAGTTTTTCCGTATTTTCTGCATTTTCCGATAAAATCTTTTCCTTTATCTGTTCAATGGGGCAGCGCTTTTTCCATTCTTCCCATTCCTCTTTTGGACGGTACCAAAAATCCTCCGAGTAAGACGCTTCATAATGATTGCTTAACCGGTATGTTTTACACTCCACAAAAGAAGGCTCCCCGTCATGCCTTGCTTTGGCAACCGCTTTTTCCATGACGGTATATACTTCTTCCACGTCATTTCCGTCTATTATTTCCGTATGCAGTATGGAGCGGAACTTGTCCGCAATATGTTCTGACGGCTCACGTTTTTCCATGGCGGTGTACATGGCATACTTATTATTTTCGCAGACATAAACAATCGGTAATTTCCTTACTTTCGCAAAGCAAATGCTTTCATACACATTTCCCTCCTCCGAGGCCCCATCCCCCAAAAATGCAACCGCAACATTCGGTTTCTTTTTTATCTTCAGCCCCATTGCGCATCCCGTGGCAATCGGAACCGATCCTCCAACAATCGAAGATGTTAACCCCACACCGGCACCGACATCCATAATATGCATGGAGCCGCCCCAGCCCCGTGAACATCCGCCGGATTTATTATATAATTCTGCCACAAGCCTTCCCATATTCCCGCCTTTTGCTATGTAATGCCCATGTCCCCGGTGATTGCTGTAAATCACATCGTCCTGATTCAGATTCATGCATACCCCCACGGCTACCGCTTCCTGCCCGACGGATGAATGCAGCGGTGTCCTCATCTCCTGATGCACAAATTCCTCGCTAATCCGATTTTCCAATATGCGGATTCTCATCATTTCCCTGTACATATCCATCCATTTTTCTTCCATACCCATCTTTTTCCCTTTCTTCCGAAGCAAACTGCAAATATTTTATCAAGGAGCCGATTCCAAACTCCTTTTGTTCAGGTACCACAACTCCTTTCCGTGTACAGGCAAAATGATACCGGAGCCGTCTTTTTTCCCGCTGCATTTCATACCGCACAAATATCCTTTCATCCACGGAATAAGGCAGACATTCCGTTTCCCCTGTCCTAAAATCCCAGTAAACACATTGATTCCTGCAGTGAAAAAAAATTTTTTCCTTCGTCAGCTCCGCAAACCGGTACCTGGATTTTGTAACTTCCGGAATAGCATACGGATCGGGAAACATTTCCATCCTTCCCGTCCCGGTATCCATGCAGATATTCATGTTTGCATCGTTGGCAAATAGCAGGACTTTTTCCCCGATTTTCACCGTCCTTCCAAAAGCATACTGCGCATAATTAAATCCTTCCGGAAATTGACCGTAATATTCCACCGCTCCATTTACCGGGTTCCACTTTATGATGTTTCCCGTCCTTGCATCCCTTGGAACCAGCCAAAAATTTTTTCCGTCCCATTCCATGGAAATATAATGCTGGTCCGCATTCCCAACCCGGCAAACTTCCGTCCCGCCGCTTTCCAAATCCAACTTCAAAACGGCATTGGCATTCATGAACGGAAGATACAGCTTACCGTCCACGAAACAATATTTCCGCCAAAAACAGCCTTCCGTTTTGGCAGTCAGCGCCAGTTCCCCATTTTCCACCCAACCGTCCATCACCTCAAACTCATGGCTAAGTAAATCCATTTTAACGATTCCGGGATAAGAATGTCCAAACAAATACAGGCTGTCCCCGTAAACCATCCCCGAAAAGAACTTAATCCCGGTATTTCCTATTTCGTATTTTGCCTTTGGCAACGGAACTCTTTGGCATATTCGTTTCTTCCGGTCCCAAAGAACCAAAAAGTCAGAACATGCCGGAACAAAAACCAAACATTCGCCGTATCCCAGAATATCCAAAAACATATTCGGCATATCCGCATCCGCAGCCAGCGGCATCACTTCTTCCATCATTCCCCTTTGCAAATCGATTCTGTACAAATAGGCATCCTTGGAAGACAAACACCATAACACATTTTTGTTTTCCCGGTAAATCGCCTGTATATCCACATCCTTTTCCTTCAATCGTCTGTTCCTCCCGCCGCTTCTGTCCCAACAGGTAAACCCCTTCCGTTCCGTTCACTTTTTACCGTCATCTCTTTTGTGGAAATTTCCTCCCGTGCCATTAATATTTTACTTACATAATTTGCCATTGATATTTCTTCCCTCTCCACCATTTTTTTCATCTTTCCGCCTTCCTTTTTACGCAGTTCCACGGAATGCATCAACTGCACGATGTAAGACATCATATCCTGATAATCGTCCCTGCAGTTTTCCGCACCGATGACCGGAGTGATATCCGAAGGTTTTTTCGTCATGGCAACGGGCATTTCCATCTGCATAGCCATAAAAACACTGCCGCCCCCGCCCATTCTTTCAGGGTTTACATAGATATCACACAAACGGTATAACGCCGGCAGATCATCCTCGAATCCCCATAAAACCACCTGCCCCTTTTCGATATACTCTTTCATACCATTGCGGAACGTTTCCCCTATATCTTCCCCTACCACAATCCATTTCATATGATCATACCGGCACAGCAATTCTTTTATTCCGCATAGCAATTCCCCGTCCAACTCATACTTCAGACGGTTGCCCACGGTAACCAGTACAAAATCGGACGCTCCGATTCCCTGTTCCGCCCTGGTATACCGTTTCCGGCTCTCCAGTCCATACAATATAAGTATAGGGGCTTCCACTATTTCTTCTTCCCTTATGGAATGGTAGATTCTGTTATCCATCCGGCAGAGTTCCCTGCTTTTCGCAATATAACGGTGAAATACTGCCCCGCTGGAATAACCCGTTAACGAAACATGAATCAATTTATATTTCCGGCGCAACAGGGCTGCTGAAACAAACATTCCCGCAAGCGAAACATCAATCACCGTATCCGGCGAAAATTCTTCAATCACATCATATAATTCCTGTTTCCGCCTCCGGAATCCTTCCTCCACACAATAATAAATTCCCCATGGCGCCTCCTGCATTTTCTTATGCTGCTTTGCGTATTGCCCGGAATCACGCTTTCGCACAAAACATGACGAAATGCTTAAATCCTTTGTTAAGGAGGTATCCGCCACCACCATGAGAACCTGAATCCCCCTCCTGTACATTTCGTTTGCAATCCCGATTTCGAAAATTGCCGAAGCCATGTTTTCACTGCCCAGCGCATCCACCAAAATGACAATTCTATTATTGTCCCGTTCTTTTTCTTTTCCCTTTTCCGTGTACATTTTTTCCGCAATCAGACAATACATTTCTCTCTGCCAAGCATAAATATGGTCTACTTTCCATTCCGGATGCAAAAATATCATCCAAGGGATTTCCTGTTCGCACAAATAGGCTTGCACATCCAAATCATCCAAATCCCTAATCAGGCATAAATATTCTTCCATGTCAGCGGCCTTAAATACTTCCAAGTGGTACAAAAGCTGGTATAAACAGAGCCGGTCCTTTCCCCTCTCAAATTTTGTTATGTTATTCCTTATCATCTTTTCCAGGGTATCCTTCTCCTGCCATAACATATCTTTACTGCCCAAAAAAATTTTCAGCAATTCCCCGGCCCTGCCCTCCCGGAAATACTCATGGAACAACCCGTATGCGGAAACAGATTCACGGCATTCTGACGTATGGTAAAGCAACCGGTTATCTGACCAAAAGGAAATCCCAATGACTGCCTTATCCCTGACATTCGTTTTTCCAAAATAGGCAAAACCGCACCGCTGCGTTTGGACATATGGAAACTTTCCGGCAACGTCCCGCCGTTCCACCCGCAACGCCGTTTTTTCCCCTTCCCCATCCAACGTTACGGTAATTTTATTGGCATAACCGGAAGGAACTGCCCAACCCGTGACATAAAGAAATCCTTCGCATAACCGGATCCTGCTGATTCCCGTATGAAGCGTCTCTCTATCTTTTTTGGTAAGAAAACGGTACTCTTTTTTACGCAATGCCGTTTTACGGTTTTCATCAAAAAAAGGCAGTTTCCTCCCCCCTGTGGAAAGCTCTGACAAATCCACCATATGTCCGCTCTCAACCCCAAGCTCCAACAGTTGCCGCTCAATTTCACGATTCCTGACGGATAACAAAACCCATGTTTGTCTGCCAAATTCTTTATACCGTTCCGGTGATATCACGGGTACCCCGCCCATCCGCGTTTCCTGTTTTCTGATATCGTTATCCATAAAAAAACTGACCGCGCATCCCATATCCGTAACCATTTCCGCAATGAATCTGCCGCCTTTTCCTGCCCCGAATACTGCCAGCGTACCTGTCCGGCAGTCCATGAAAACTTCCCTGTCCCACTCCCTCATCCCATACCTCTTTCCGCTTTTTTCGGAAGGCTTATCATTCTTCCACCGCTTTTTCCAACAATAATGCAAACGGCGCCGACCCCTTTATTTCATGGTAATTGGTAATATAAACCACTGTCGGTGCCATCTGCGTTTTCCCGTTTAATAATTCTTCTTTTAAAATCTCCACCGAATAATATTTGCTCTGTCTCTGTCTGCTCCCGTTATCAATGATGATTCCGGCACGCTCATCAAACTTTGGACATTCCGAGTACACTTTATACTTATTACTCCATACCTCCGGTGAAGTCCTGATATAATATCCGTCCGCCATATATAAAGGAATCACGCATACTTTCCCGTTATTCCCCAAAATTCTTCCGGCCTCCTGAAAAAACTTAAAATCCTCCCTGTCCTCAAAATGCTCCAGGGAACAATGCAGCGTCATACAATCCACCGAACAATCCGGCAGCGGAATATCTGAGGCAAAACTCCCCACGGTATATCCGTCTACGCCCCACGGATACTCAATATCCTGCCGGTAAACTACCGCCCCGTACTTTTCACGGACGATTTCGGGAAATACCGAGATGCTGCTCGCAACATCCAATGCCACTTTATTTTCCGAAATTCCCAACAGTTTTATGGACACATAATGTTGGAACTGCTTGGCACACAGATGTCCTCCGAATGTTTTGGCATAAAACGGATAATTTCCGTTATAATCCACTTCCTCCAGCCACTTTTCATAATCTTCCATATCCACGGCATATTCCATGACCCGGAAACCCATTTCCTCAAATTTCCCCTTAATCTCCAAAGGATGGGATGCAATCGGCAGATTCTCCCCAAGAACTTTATACTTTTCCAAAAAATCCCTGTATTCTTTTCCCTGATGGTTCCGCTTCAAATTATCTCCCGATAAAATATTTTCCTCCGCAAAACCCAAATCAAGCAACTGCCTCTGTATTT
>CANTGP010000068.1 GCA_947653315.1 uncultured Lachnospiraceae bacterium | reverse complement strand
AGCAAAGTCCTTATTCAGTATGTATCCATTGATACCGCCGCTTTCTGATGCAGCATATGATTCGATTGCCTGCCTGTATGCACCGGCTTCCTCACCGTCCAGTTCCATCCCTATGGAAACCTTCCAGTTCATCCTGTTTAGCTCCGACACGGTCCGTTCGATACTGTCGTTAATCCCCTCCAGTTCCCCCAACTGGCTTACCGCTTCCTCCAGTTGCCCGAAACTGTCGTTCCTCACGATGTATGCGGCCACATCCTGCATTTCCTGCATGGAAAGGGTTATATTCCCGAAATGCGCGTCAAGGCTGGCTTTCTTTGCTTCCGCCGCCGCCTTTTTTACCGCAAGTGCCGTCCCGCCGATTACCGCCGCAATCCCCGTAATGGCAAGGATTGGAAGCGACGCCGCGCTTAGGGAGGTAAATGCCGCCGCAAGGGCGTTTACCCTGTTTATCACCTTATACGTGAGGATTGCGGACCCCAGCCCCGCAATGGTTGTTGCCAGCAGGTCCGGGTGCCGTGCAACCCATCCGCCCATGGACAGGAACGGGTCCGCCAGCATTGCCACCGCTTCCGCCGCCCCCTTAATGGCACGCACCGCCGTCGGAAGGCTGTTCACGGCATCCCTTGACAGGTCCCGGATTACGTTGCTGCCGCTTATGTCCGCCGTGGCCCCGTGCACCAGTTCCGTTATGATGTCCACGCCGTCCCGCATCGGTCCGTTAAACTGGTCGTATATGGCAATCCCCATTTCCGTAAAACCGTTTTTCATTATGGCCATCTTGTTTTCCGTGGTGTCGTATTTCTGTGCCGCCCTCTCGGTAATTGCCGTGTTTTCCTCCCATGCGCGGTTGGCCATTTCTATGGCATCGGAAAAAACATCACCCGCATTCGCAAGGCTTGTAAGGACGTTGCTAAGCCTTACCTCCGTAAGCCCCATTTCATCCAGTATGACTGTTGCCGTTTTCCCGTTCCGTTCCACGTCATTCAGTCCGCTTATGAATGCTGCCACTGCGGAAAGGGCATCCTCCTGGAATGCCTCCTTAAACCCGCTTACCGACATCCCGGCAACCCTTGCATAATCCTTAAGACTTTTGTTTCCCGTCTCCACCGCAACCTGCACTTTTTTTATCATCTTGCTCATGGCGGAACCACCGGCATCCGCCTCTATGCCCACGCTGGATATGGCTGTCGCGGTCGCCATAATCTGTGCTTCCGAAAACCCGGCAAGTTCCCCTGCCGATGCAAGCCTTGTTGCCATGTCCACAATGGCGGATTCCGTTGTCGCCGCATTATTTCCTAATTCCACGATTGTGGAACCCAGCCTTCCGTAATCATCCGCACTCAACCCCGTTATGTTCGCAAATTTTGCAAGCGCCGTTGCTGCATCCACGGAGGAAAGGTCGTTTGCCACGTTCCCCAAATCCACCATCGTCCGCGTGAACGAAAGCAGGTTTTCCTTCTGTATCCCCAACTGTCCGGCAGCTTCCGCCACTGCGGAAATTTCGGCCCCCGACGCTGGAATTTCCCTCGTCATGCCCACGATTTCCCCACGGATAGCCGCGTATTCCTCCGCCGTTGCCTTCGTGGTCTTTTTTACCCCGGCAAATGCCGTTTCAAATTCGAGCCCCGCCTTTGCGGATGCCGCCCCGATACCGGTTATTACGGTACCTGCTGCCGCAGCGGCGGCAGCCAACGCCTGGAATGCCTTTTTCCCCGCCTTTTCCAGCCCGTTAAAAAACGGTTCCGTCTCCTTTAATCCCTGCCGGAACGTGTCCCTCGTCCCGGAGGAGGCTCCCGCCGCCGCCCTGGCAATTTTGTTTATTTCCTTCCTTGTCAGGTCCGTGCAGTTGTAAAGGGATTTTTCCATTTCACCGGCGATTTTTATCGCCATCCTGTATTCATTTCCTTTTCCCGTTTTTCCCGCCATCCCTTTCCAACTCCTTCATAGTTTCCAGCAGTTCCCCGGCTATTTCCAGTGCCTCCAAAAAAGGTATCCCGTAAAAAAAATCAATCCCCGCCCCCGTCCTCATGGACAGAATGAGCAGTATCCTCCTGATTTCCCCGTGGTCATCCGGTTCCAGCCCTAATACAGCAAAAAATAGTTTACCCGCGTTTTTATCTTCATGCTGTCCTTCATGGACAACATGTGGAAAAATTCCAACGGCAGTCCCGTTGCCTGCATTGCCGCGTAAAATGCATATTCCAACGTAAACTCCGGCGATGCGTCAATGTTTCCCCGTTTCCTTATCATCCGGTTAATGGTAAGCATGTCCGCCCCCGTAAGGTCGGCAAGCGTGCCAAGGTCCACCTCGCGGATTTCCTTTCCGTTCAGCCTGTACGGCTTGGAAAGTTCCACCACCATGTTTTCGTCTTCCCGTTCCGGTTCCCCCGTTTCCGCTCCCGTTGTTTCCTGCCCCGTTAATTCCTTTTCCTTATCCATTCCTTTTCCTCCCGTTATTTTTTTATGGAAGACACCCGTTTCCGTGTGCCTTCCGGTTTCCGTTCCCGTTTTCCCTAACAGTATTTCCGCATTTCTTCCATGATGTCCTTTCCCCCCACGCGGTATACCTGGTTCAGTTTGTCAAGTTCCAACTGCGTTTCCCCGTCAATCTCAACCAGTATCCGGTGCAGTTCCAGCGTAACGGATGCATCCATCCTTCCGCCCTGTTTCAGCTTGCCCGGCTTAAAGGATTTCTGTTTCCCGCGTAACGCGATACGTATACCGCGGTATCCCGCTTCATCCTTTTCCTTATCCAGTGTCTGCTGGGATGCCCGGAGGTTAAGGTCAATGACTTTCAGCGGGTCCGCAAAGGAAAAAATGTCATTGTCAAGGTTAAGGAACGGGATTGTCACTTCCTGGCTGTCAAAATGCCCCATTACGGCCTCCTGTATCTTCCCCAAAAGCCCCGAACCCGACATTTCCTCCGTGATTGCCGTAAAATCCGGCAGTTCAATTTCATCGGAAAGCCCGATGAGTCCCACGCCATCGCTATAAACGTTATACGTGTTTGTAACCGTGGGCAGGATATTCCTGTTTGTTTTTCTTCTCATTACGTGTTTCCACCTCCCAATGCGTTCTCCAAAAGTTCAGGGGCGAAGGAAAGGACATTCAGGATGTATTCCGCAGGGGTGAAAGGTGCGAGGTACTGTTTTACCTCTATCTTCCCGGCCAAAATGTCCTCCAGTCCATTGTCCTGCCCGTGGTATTCCATCCGCGCGCCCGCAAATTTTCCCTGCTGCACGTAACTGTTCCCGCGTATGTTTTCCGCGTCCACGATGGATTCAATCAGCCGGTAGTCTGCCGGATTGTCCACTTTTTTACGGCATGTCACAATGAAGGAATTCCCCCACCACGAAAACGCCCTGCGGGCGTTAATCCACCGGTCCTTCATTTCCGTCACGTCCGGGTATGCCGCCGTGTTGTTCCCCCAGCTCCGCATCCCTTCACCGTTCAACACGGTCACTATGCCCTGCGCGTTCAGGTCATTGGCTTCCGGCTGGTCAAGGTCAACCACCGTCCCGTCCGCCAGTACCGCCCCGTCCACGTTCAGCAGCCTGTTGGACGGCGGGTAGGAGGGCACGGAACCGTTGTCGGCATCCGTCCGCGCCGTCATTGCCCCGTACACGGCGGAGTAATAATACTTTTTCCCTCCCGCCTCCAGCATCGGGTACAGCACAATCATGGATTCGCTTACCAGCCCGTCCTGTTCCTTCACTTTCCCGCAGTCCGTATAACGCCTTGCCCTTTCCGTGTCCAAATCAACAAGGCACTCGCAGCGGAACACGCCGTTGATTTCCCTGCACTTCGCCGCCATGACTGCCGCCACTTCCTTTTTGTGGCTCCAGCCCGGTGCCATGATGTACCCGGGGAACATGCCAAACCTTGGGTAAACCCTCCGCACCAGCTCCATGCCCGTTTCCTTCCCCGTTTCCACGTCGGCACCGCCGATGATGTCATCCGCCGTCACATCCTCCGGCGCCACGCTGGCGGATTTTACCTTCAGTTTTTCCGCGGTTCCCCCTTTCCCGGTGGCAAACAGGGTAACAGTCATTTTTCCCCCGTCGCCGAAGGATGTTACATAGTCCGTGTCCTTTACCAGTTCCGTGTCATCTTCCAGCCTGATTTCCAGTGAGGACGGGATGATTCCCGTCTCCTCCAGTACCGCCTGCCGGTTGGCCACCGCATATTCCCTTTCCGGGTTTTCCCTTTTATGCCTTGCCGGGTCAAGCACGTTGCAGAACACCACCGGTTCCACCGCAAACAGCTTAAAATACGCATCCATTACCTGGCATAACGTGTATTTCCCGAAATCATCCGAATACCCCAGCTTTGCCTCCGCCTCGTCAAACGATTCCGCCATGACAAGGCTGTTTACCGCCTTTTCCGGCTCCGCCGCCATGTGTACGGGTGCGGTGCCGAAAACCACGTGCAGCCCCGTCCTGTTTGCCACCGGTGCCGGTATCGCGGAATTTTTCTCCCTCACATACGCACCGTGTTTATATCCTTCCATGTCCGTTCCTCCTTATCCCGTTGTTACCTGCCTGTAAATGGTTGCCAGTGCGCTCCCCGGTGTCGCAAGCTCCTTCTGTGCCGCCGCAAGTTCCCCGACCGGCACGACCAGGCTGCCAACCGCAGGCTGTTTTTCCATCTCCCTCACCAGCGGTTCCGGCAGCCCGTTATTATACAGCGTTCCCGTTATTACCACGTTTTTAATCGTCGGGCCGATGTACATTACCGTCCCCTTCTTCCCGGCTGCGCTTTTTCCTGCTGCCCTGCCGCCCTGTTCCTGCTGCCCTGCCGTTTCCTTTTTTGCCATGCTCATGCGTACCTGTCCTCCCTCCTGAATACCGGAATGTTAAACGTCATCCATAACGCCCCGTAGTGGTACGGGTATTCCTCGTCATCATCCATTACCCATTGCATTTCCGAATCCGCATAATATTTCCCTGCCAGCACCGGGTCTTTCAGGAAACGTTCGCATATGTCATTGATTACATTCAACACATGCCGTTTCCCCCTGTTGTCCATGTCACCGTCATACACCCCCACCAGCAGGTACATGCTCACTTTCTGCGGATCTGTTTTTTCCCCCGTGATGTTTCCCTCCAGCGGTCTTACAAGCACGTAGGGGAATTTTTTCATCCTTTCCTCTTTCGCGTTCACGTTCACTTTCGCGTCCGGTGCACCCGGCTTTCCCGCCGTGGCCGGAACCGCCGTCTTCTCAATCGGAATCCCGAACCGGAAAACCTTTATTTTGCCGTCCCCCACTGGCGGGGACGGCAGGGTCAGATGCCCCAGCACGCGTTCCAGTTCTTCCGCCAAATCCTCCGTAAGCATTACCGGTACCATTACAAGCCCTCCATGATTGATGCAATGTGTTTTTCCATCCTGGAACGCAGTTCCTCCATTATGGTGTCCTTTACCACCGGATACACGTTTTTGCTTTCCGCCATCTGCGGTGCCGACAGGCTGTAAAGCTGCCTGATGTATCTTTTTCTCAACCGGTTTTCCAGCCTTTTTGCCACATCTCCATTACTGTTTTTTTCCCTTTCCCGGTTAAGCCGCTCCCGCATCCTGCTTCTTTCATCATTTCCCGGTCTTTGGAAAACCCCCCAATGTCCGTTTTTCATCTTTTGGACAAAGGCCTTAAGGTCTTTTCCATTTGTGTCGCCGCCCTTCAGTGTTAATTCCTTCATCATGCTGGACGTCAGTACCTTTGCTTTTGCCGCTTTTGCCCCACGGTTCTTCCTTACCGAAAATTTATATAACGGAATCGGCCTGCCTTCCGAATAAATGGTTGCCTGGAGTTTTTTTGCGGTTGCCCCTTCGACCCTTACCGCCCGGTTAAAACCGTCCTTTTTTACGGCATACTTTTTCTGCATCTCGCCCAGCATTTTTTCCTTTGCCGTTTTTGCCGTACCATTCACGGTTTCCTTCAGCACGTCCGGTATTTTCTCCGGCATGTCCTTCAGCCTTGTATACAGTCTGTCATAAACATCCTGCGGGATATACACGATCATTGTTCATTTTCCCCCAAACTTATGGAATAAATGCCATCCTCATCCGCCACGTCGGTTATTTCATAATATTCCCCGTCCAGTTCCAGCATCCCGCCGACCAGCGGCGGTGCCCCGAATTCGGCGGCACTGACATAAACAAGGAGCTGTTTCCGGTGGATTCCTTCCGCCATGTTCTTATACTTCTTCTCCCGCTGCACCAGTTCGTTTTCATCGACCAGTACGGTCATTTCCACACCGGCAATGTCATGTTTTTCACCGAATTCCAGCGGGTTCAGGAACACGTTTTTTATGTCCCTGCCCACCATGCCCTTAAATCCCGTCCGGGTTCTGTGCTTCCTTCTCACTCCCCGCACGCCTCCGCAATCCGTTCCGCAAGCTGCTCCTTTGTCCCGTTGGCGGAAAGTCCCATATCCCTCGCCATGCATTCCAGTTCTTTCTTGCTTAAATCCGCCAAACTTTCCATGTCCCGGTCCACGGTATCCCCCGTGTCCCCATGGCTTTCCGCTTCTTCCTGCTGCCTCCGGTCCGGAACGGAACCGGTCTGCACGGCATACCCCATGGTTACCAGCCGGTTCCCCTCCCCTTCGTCCACGTCAAACGGACCCGAACGGGCATCCTTTGTTTCCATTGTCCCGTCACCGTTACGGTACCCGTAGGTACCGCACACCATCCTTATCCTCATGTTTTCCCTCCTTAAAACAGTACTTTTGCCTTGATTGCCGAGTTTTTGTAATTCGGTACGGTCAGCGGCCTGGACTTCTGTGTCAGTGTCCTTGTGCTCCCGTGTATGTCCGAAGTCACCTGCGGCACCCTTTTTGCCATGTACGTATGGAAATGTTCGTCCTTTTCCAACTGCGTAATTGCACCGTACAGAGTCCTTCCCATTTCCGGGGCCGTCAGGCACACTTCCCCTTCCGGTACCAGCGGCCTGCTTTCCCCGTCCTCGTCCACGATTTCCTCCAGGTAGAAAATGAATTCAATCCATATTCCCATTACGTTTACCCTGCCCAGTGACGTCGCGCCGTTCGGCATGTCCTTCGGGTCCACGTGGGCAAGCTGGAGCGACCGGTTGTCCAAAAGTTTCAGCAGGAATTCGTTTTTCAGGAGCACCGCCGCGGTTTCCGCCCCCATAAGCAGGTCCGCCGCGCGGAGTCCCCGCTTCTTAAGCAACTGTGCCATTGCAAACACGTCATCAAGGAACCCGCTGCCCTCCGTGTCCCACGGTTTTGCCGGGATGTATACCGCCGGGTTCCGTTCCCCGTCATAAAAACGGATTTCGAATTCCTCGTACTCACCTTCCCCGTATTTGTCCGCATACTGTTTCATTTTGTACCCGTTTTCAAACAGGGTCTTGGATGCCATCCATTCCTCCCTCGCGTCAATCAGTTCGTTCAGGTCACGCAGGTCCCCCGCAAGGATTGCGGCTTCCCTCTCGGACGGTTTTTTCCTGGAAAACAGGGTTTCCCCGAACTGTTTTTGGTCCAGTTCATCCACGCTCAACGGTCTTTCCGGCGCAATGTAGGGGGGTGTAATGCGGTCCGTCCTGTACCCTTCCCTCTGCACCGGAATGCCTCCCTTTAACGGAATTACCGCTGGTGCCATTTTCCTCTGCTTTTCGTCCATGTATTCCACAAGCACGTCTTTCGACGCAAATATGTCCCTGTCCGACGTCCTGAAATACCGGTCCCGCAAAAACGTCGGGCGGGGCGGCATGAGCTGCATCGCCGCCACCATCGTGTGTGTCCTGTAAATGTCAATCGCCATTTCCGTTCCTTCCTCCTTTATATCACTTTACATAACATTCCCAAGGTAAATCCCGCCGTTGCGGAGTGCCGCAACATCCGCCGCGGTCATCTCGTAACCTTCCTTTACCTTCAGTGCACCCCTGTTAAAATCGCCGCACCTGTATGCCGGTGCAACGACGCTTTCCCCTTCCGCACCGTCCGCGTCTTCCGCAAGGATGTATGCCGCCGTGTACCCGTCCGTGCCGAGTATGCAGCACTCCCCGCCGTCATTTTCCCCCAATACGGTCCCCTTCACCAGCTTCCCCTGTCCTGCCGCTATCCTTACGTGGCATACGTCAAGCGGGTGTTTCGTCCCGATTACAAGCATTTCCGGCCTTGTTTCCCCGACGTTTTCCCTTCCCGTTACCTTCGCCATGTCCTTTCCTCCCTTATTTCCATCCCGCGGCAATCAGGCTTGCCCCGTTGTTTATGTCCTCCAAGTCCTGCTCCTCCGGCGTTTTTGTCCCGGCGTTTGGTACCGGTTTCACTTCCCCCGTCCCGGAATCCGCCGCATCGTTTGCCATCCATTCCAGGAAGTTCCTGCCCGTTTCCTGCTGCCGCTTCATTGCCGCAAACGCAAGTTCCTGCGCCGTCATCGGGTTTTCCCCGAATTTTGCATCATCCACCAGCCCCTTGTCGGCAATCTGGTTCTCGATTTCCCCGATTTCCTTCAGGCGCTCCCGTTCCTTCCTTACCGCTTCCGCACGCACGTCCCCCTCGTTCCTGGCCGCCTGCTGCCTTTCACCGTCCTCGATCTGCTGCACCAGTTCCGGGTATTTCCGTTTCAGTTCCTCCAAATCCATCGTCTTTCCTCCTGTTCCCTCCTGTTTTTTTCCTGTTCCTTCTATTACCGCCGTCCCCTGCACGGGAACGGTTGCAACCGCTTCCACCGGAATCCCCTTCGGCATGTTGCGGAACCCTTCCGCCGGCATCCATATCCCGTTTGCCAGCAGCCCCTTACCGTCCGCCGACATGGAAAGTTTCACGTGCCCGTCCGCCTCCACGAGTTCGTCCACGAACCCGTTCTCCACGGCTTCCTTCCCGGTCATCCACTCCTCACGGTCCATCAGCGCCTTTATGAAATCCCTGTCCTTTCCCGTCCTTGCCGCAAAAGTCTCCAGTGCCGACCTGTTCCCCCCTTCAATCCGGTTTGCCACCTTCTCCAAATCCTGCCGGTTATAGGAACCGTACATGAAAACGGAAGCGCCGTGCACCATTACCTGGCTTCCCGCAAACACCTTTCTCGTCTTCCCGCCCTGGAGAATGATGGATGCCGCGCTTGCCGCCAGCCCGTCCACGACCGTAACGGTGTTGCCTGCCAGTTCCGATATCCTGTTGCATATGGCTATCCCCGCGAAAAGGTCCCCGCCCACGGAATTAATGCGGAATGTGATTTCGTCCTTTTCCCTGTATGAATCCAGTTCCTCCAAAAATTCCGCCAGCACGATGTACAGCCCTTTTGTCGGCTCACCGGTCCACCAGTCCACGGGACGGTTTTCCACGACCTGTCCGTACATTTCCACTTCCGCCGTGTTCGCACCCGTTTCACGGAAATTGTAGGGTTTCATCCCCGCGGCCCCGATGGCTGCCGCACCCGTGCCGTTCAGTATCCGGTACCTTTCATTTTTCCTTCCCAAGTTCCCTTTCCTCCTTTAACATTTCCAAAACGGCATCCCTTACCGCACCCATGACCATTTCCTGTAAAACCCCGTCCCGGCCTGTCCCTCCCCGGCCCGCGGCGTCCCACGCCCTTTCCCCGGAAACCTGCCTTTTCTTTTCGTTTTCCCCGGAAAGTTTGTTCATGTTCGTGTTCCAGTCCCCGCCGTTCAGGCGCACCGTGCTGTCCTCATGGGTGGAAAACCCTTCCGCCACTGCCATGATTTCCGCCGTGATTTCCTTTACCGGGTCAAGCTGCCCCTGTGACGGTCCCACCCATTCGGCGCCCAGCCACGCTTCCCTTGTCCTCCTGTCCCCGAAAAAACCGGGGGCGTTTACCCTGCCCGCCGCCACTGCCTCCGACAGCCATACCTCATATACCGGCCTGCAGAAATCGCTGGTAAACCATCCCCGGTACATCCGGAATGATTTCCATGCCTCCAGCAGTGCACCCCGGCTTGCGGAATAACTGGAATTGAATTCCTTCATCAGCAGGTCCCTCGGTATTTCCAGCGCCGCCCCCATCTGCGTGCACATCGCCTTCATGAACGTTTCAAACCCGGATGACGGGTGTTCCGGCTTTGCGAAAACAACGTCCTCGCCCGGATTCATTACGTTTATCTGCCCTGCCGCCATGTCGTATTCATTCGGGTCATACCTTTCCTGCGGTTCCCCGTCTTCCGGTTCCGTGCTGTTCCACGGCATTCCGGACGTGTCACCCGTCGTTTTCACGAACGCCGCGAAAAAGCTCTGTACGATGGCGGAAACGATTTCCGCCTCCGTGTACCGCCTTGACTGGAGCAGCGGCTCGATGATCTGTGCCAGGTAGGAAACCCCCCGGTACTGTTCCGGCCTTTCCGAATTCATGATGTGGACCACGTTCGGTAGCCCCGTATTTTTCCCGTATGCTTCCACCCGCTTCCACTGTGTTTCCTCCGCGGTTGCCTGGTATGGGTAAGTGTTCCTGATATGGTACGCGACCACCTTCCCGTTCCCGTCCACTTCCACCCCGTCATAAATCCGGTTCCCGTTCCCGGCCTTCCCCTCCGTCATCCCGTAAAGGAATGTCGCATCCTGCCGCGGCGTTGAACACCTGTCCGCCTCGATTACGTGCAGGCGCAGGGAATACGGGTGGTCCCTGTCCGTTTCCACGTGTTTCAGCAGCACGAAGACGTCCCCCGATACCAGCCACGAAACAAATGCAAGCTGCTGGATTTCGTAAAACCCGTTCATGCCCGTCGCGTCTACTTCCTCCCGGTTCACCAGAATGTCAAGCTTCACTAACTCAGAACG
>CANTGP010000067.1 GCA_947653315.1 uncultured Lachnospiraceae bacterium | reverse complement strand
AATGTACTCATTTTGGCAAAAGGCGAACCGCTACCCGTTTTGGTAACACCCATATATATTCTATCATGTGACAAAAACTTCTTCAATATAGTTTTCTAATTGCCGGAAGTGTGTTAGAATATATTCGTTGGTTTTTGGAAAGTTGGAGGTGGCGAAATGATTGCAGCTAAGTATAAAGAAATGTTGGGCGCGAAGTCCGTAATCCGTGAGCTTTCGGAATATGCCACGGCGAGGGGGAAAGAGATCGGCTATGAAAACGTGTTTGATTACAGCCTGGGGAATCCTTCCGTGCCTGCGCCGGAGGGATTTAAAAATGCGATGATGCGGCTGCTGACGGAGTCCGATCCGATGGCGGTGCACGGTTACAGCCCAAGCCTTGGGATTCCTTCGGTGAAGGAGAAAATTGCGCAGTCCCTAAACCGGAGGTTCGGGATGGACTATACGGGAAACCATATTTTTATGACTTCCGGGGCGGCGGGGGCGATTGCCCACGCGGTGCGCTGCGTGACGGTTCCGGGGGATGAGGTGCTTACGTTTGCGCCGTTTTTCCCGGAATACCATCCGTATATTGATTTGACCGGCGCAAAGTTAAAAGTGGTTCCGGCGGATACGGAGCATTTTCAGGTGAATTTCGATTGTTTTGGGGAGATGCTGACGGAGAAGGTGATGGCAGTGTTAATCAATACACCGAATAATCCGTCGGGGACGGTTTACACGAAAGAAACGCTGGAGAGGCTGGCGCGTATGATGTCGGAAAAGGCGGAAGAATACGGACATGAAATCTATCTGATTTCCGATGAGCCGTACCGGGAGATTTTGTTCGGGGGCGTGGAAGAATTATATGTATCGAAATTTTATGACAATACGTTAAGCTGTTATTCCTATTCCAAGTCGCTGTCCATTCCGGGAGAGCGTATCGGGTATATTGCCGTTAACCCTGCTTGCAGGGATGCGGAGACTTTGGTAAATATGTGCGGACAGATTTCAAGGGGAATCGGGCATAACTGTCCGACCTCCATCATTCAGTTGGCGGTGGCGGAAGCGGTGGATGAAACTTCCGATCTTTCCGTTTATGAAACGAACATGAATATTCTTTACCGGGAACTGACAGGGCTTGGGTTTACCTGCGTGAAACCGGGCGGGACTTTCTATATTTTCCCGAAGGCGCTGGAGGAGGATGCAAAAGTGTTCTGCCAAAAGGCGAAGAATTATGATTTGATTTTGGTGCCGGGCGACAGTTTCGGTTGTCCCGGATTTTTCCGTATGGCATATTGTATCGATACGGAGAAAGTGGAGCGTTCTCTGCCTGCATTGCGGAAATTCGTGGAGACGGAGTACGGCTTGCAATAACAGACAGGACGGGAAACCGGTTAGGAGGATGACGATGTATCAGGCAGGGCTTGTGTTGGAAGGCGGTGCGATGAAAGGAATTTATACCGCCGGTGTTTTGGATTTTTTCATGGATAAGGAAATCAGTTTTTCTTCCTGTTACGGTGTGTCGGCGGGAGCCTGCCATTTGTGCAGCTTTCTGTCGGGGCAGAGGAAAAGGGCATACCGGGTAGCCGTTAATTACCTGGATAATAAAAGGTATTGCGGGGCGTTCAGCCTGCTGACCACGGGGGATTTGTTCGGTACGGATATGTGTTATGATTTGATTCCGAACTATTTGGACCCTTATGACTATGAGGCGTTCGGACAATACGGCGGAAAGGCATATGCGGTGGTGACGAATATCGAAACGGGACTGCCGGAATATATGCCTATGGAGGATATGCACAGGGATATCCTGGCAGTCCGCGCTTCCAGCTCCATGCCTTTGGTTTCACGGAATGTGAAGATTGGGGATGGGCTGTACCTGGACGGTGGGATTTCCGATTCGGTTCCCATTGCCAAATCCATTGCGGACGGCAACGGAAAAAATGTGGTGGTATTAACGAAGGAAACCGGATTCCGCAGGGAAGCGGCTTCGCCATCCCAACTGGCGCTTCTGCGCGCGCGTTACGTGAAATACCCGAAAGTGTACGAATTGATGAAGGAGCGTCATGTGAATTACAACAGGATGCTGGATGCTTTGGAGGAGCAGGTGGAGGACGGAAGCGCCTTTGTCATCCGTCCGAAGAAAAAGAGCGGTGTGAGCCGGGTGGAAAGGGACGAAAAGAAACTGGAAGCGTTGTATGAGGAAGGCTACCGCGATGCGGAGGAATGCTATTTGGAACTTTTGGAATACCTGTCCGGCTCTGCCATGGGGGAAAACGGTGATGAAAAAGGGAAAAAAGAATGAAAAAGCGGTGGAAAAAAGCGGCATGGGCGGAAAAGAACGGAAAAGGTACGGAAAGGGCAAGGAATAGGTATGGAATAAAAAAACCTGCGTATATATAGATAAGAAGCCATGTGGCGCGGAAATGAGGTAAAACATGTTGGAAATATTAAAAGCGGTTTTGTTCGGCATTGTACAGGGAATTACGGAATGGCTTCCCATCAGCAGTACCGGGCATATGATTCTGCTCAATGAATTTGTTACGTTGGATGTGTCGCCGGAATTTTTGGAGGCTTTTTTGGTCGTGATACAGTTTGGCTCCATCCTTGCGGTCGTGGTCCTGTTTTGGAAGAAAATATTCCCGTTTGATTTTAAGGGAAAGCCGTTGATAAAAAAGGATATTTTTGTTCTTTGGTTTAAGATAGCGGTAGCCTGTATCCCTGCGGTCCTGATCGGAATGCCCTTCGATGATTTTTTTGAAGCCCATTTTTACAATTATGTCTGTGTCGCCATAGCGCTGATTGTATTCGGCATCCTGTTTCTTGTGGTGGAAAACCGGAATAAGGGATATCTGCCGAAAGTGACGGAGCTAACGCAGGTGACTTACCGGATGGCGTTCATTATCGGCATTTGGCAGTTGGCTGCCGCCGTTTTTCCGGGGACATCCCGTTCCGGGGCAACGATTGTGGGGGCGCTTTTGCTTGGGATATCGAGGACGGCTGCCGCGGAATTTACGTTCTTCCTCGCCATTCCCGTCATGTTCGGCGCAAGCATCCTGAAACTGGCAAAATCCGGTTTTTCGTTTAGCGGGAGTGAGTGGATGATTCTTGCCGTAGGTATGGCGGTGGCGTTTGCGGTATCGGTGATGGTTATCCGGTTTTTGATGGGATATATTAAGAAGCATGATTTTAAGGTGTTCGGATGGTACCGGATCGGGCTTGGGATTTTGGTTTTGGGATATTTTATGTCTTCCATGTAGAAAAAAATCTGTTTTTTTGACACTTTTCCATATTTCGTGCGTTAAAAAGTTGACAAGACAGCGAAAGTGGGATAAACTATCTATCGTAAACATATTTATTAACATATGGACGCGGTGTGTTCCATGTTTGCGGTATTGTTTGCAATCCGGGGGAGGAAGCCGCACCGGCAGAGTAGATAAAGAAAACTTGTTAAGAAAGGTAACCGGGAAAGGAATTTTGAAAGGAGAAATATCCATGGCAGAAAAGACAACAACGGTTAAGTCTGTGACAAAAGAGGAACCGGCAGGAAAGGCTGCGGCAGTTGCAGCGGAAACGAAAGCGCCTGAAGGAAAGGAAGAAACAAAGAAGGAAGCAAAAGCTCCTGCAAAGAAGGAAACGGCAAAAAAGGCAGCGCCTAAAAAGACTACCGCGAAAAAAACCACGGCTAAGAAGGTTGTGGAAAAGGCGGAGGAAAAACCGGCAGAAAAACCGGTAGAGAAAGCAGCCGGAAAGAAAGCGGTAAAGAAAGAGGTTACACCCGTGGTGCATCTTCAGTTCGGCGGCAAGGGCTATTCCGTGGAAGACATCCAGAAAATGGCATCCGACGTATGGAAATTTGATTTGCAGCATGAAGAAGAATATGCTTCTTTGGAGCTTTACGTAAAACCGGAAGAAAACCGTGTATATTATGTCTTCAACGGTGATATTGCAGGCAGCTTTGGTATTTAAGGAAACAGGGCAGCCGGTATTGTAAAGGAAAATATGGAAATACAGGAAAGGACTGTTGTGTGATTATGGAGATGATGCGGCGGTTCTTTTTCTTTATGCTTTTTTTATAATTATTTTTTAACGAATGTGTTGACATTCCTCATGCTAAGTGATATTTTATGGTAAGAAGATGTTAGCACTCTTAAACGTTGAGTGCTAATAAAGCAAAGGAGGATGGTGGGGTGCAATCGCTGGACGATCGAAAAATGAAAATATTGCAGGCCATTATCCGTAACTACCTCGAAACCGGTGAGCCGGTGGGAAGCAGGACCATTTCCAAATATACGGATTTGAATTTAAGTTCCGCGACCATCCGTAATGAGATGGCGGATTTGGAGGAACTGGGATATATCCTCCAGCCCCATACTTCCGCAGGCAGGATTCCGTCAGACAAAGGATACCGGCTGTATGTGGACCGGATGATGGAGGAAAAGGAACGGGAGGTAGAGGAGTTAAAAGAGCTCCTTTTGGAAAAAGAGGATAAGATGGAGCACCTTTTAAAACAGGTGGCAAAGGTGCTGGCGCAGAATACGAATTATGCGACGATGATTTCCGCCCCGCAGACACAGCGTAATAAGCTGAAATTCATTCAGTTGTCGAGGGTGGATGCCCATCAGATTCTTGCCGTCATTGTGACGGAAGGCAATATCATCAAAAACAGTATCCTCCGCGTGGAAGAAGAACTGGACGATGAAACATTGCTGAAGTTAAATATTCTGCTGAACACCCATTTAAACGGTTTAACCATCAGTGAGATTAACCTTGGGATGATTACCGCCATGAAGATGCAGGCGGGAATACACAGCTCCATTGTGGGGAATGTTATTGATGCGGTGGCAGAGTCCATCAAGGCAGAGGAAGATTTGGAGATTTACACCAGCGGCACCAATAATATTTTTAAATACCCGGAACTTGCCGACAACCAAAAGGCAAGCGAACTGATTAACATGTTTGAGGAAAAACAGTTGTTGAACAGTCTGGTGGAAGAAACGCTGGCGGATGAAAGCAACACGGGAATCCAGGTATATATTGGGGACGAAACCCCGGTGCAGACCATGAAGGACTGCAGCGTAGTGACCGCAACGTATGAATTGGGAGAGGGCATGAAGGGAACCATAGGAATCATCGGACCCAAGCGGATGGACTATGATAAAGTGGTAGGTACCTTGAAGACGCTGATGCATCAGTTGGACGATTTATATAATAAGAGGGAACGGGACCCATAGCATGAAATGAAAAACGGAACCGGGAATTGGAATAAAGGAATTGGAATAAAGAATCGATTTGACCGAGATACGCCGGAACAGGCAGGAGGGAGGAACCCATGGAAGAATTCGATAAAAAGGAAGACGGAAATATGGAAGTGAATTCGGAAGAAGCCCCAGGGAAAACGGAAGAAAAAGGGGAAACGGGAAAAGGAATGGAAGCGGAAGAAACCATGGAAACGGATGAGACTGAAATGGATGAAGCGGAAATGGATGAAATGAAAATGGAAATGGAAAAAGAAGAAAAAGAGGAAATAGAAGGAAAGAACATGGAAGAAGATGTAGAACCCAAGGCAGAGGAAGGGGATGCCCCCCCAAATGCCAAGGATTCGGACGGGGCGGAAAGCACGGAGGGCAAGTCGTTGTTCAAGAAGAAAGCGAAGGGCGACAAGAAGCAGGATGCGCTGAAACAGAAAGTGGAAGAACTGGAAGACAGGGTAAAACGCCAAATGGCGGAATTCGATAATTTCAGGAAACGCACCGATAAGGAAAAGACGGCAATGTTTGAAACCGGCGCCAAGAGCGTCATCGAGAAGATTCTTCCGGTAGTGGATAATTTTGAACGCGGACTCGCAACGGTTCCGGAAAGTGAAAAAGGAAGCGGTTTTGCGGACGGTATGCAGATGATTTACAAGCAGTTGATGACGGAGCTGGATAATCTTGGGGTAAAACCCATAGAGGCGGTCGGACAGGAATTTAATCCCGAATTTCACAATGCGGTGATGCAGGTGGAAAGCGAGGAGTACGAATCCGGTATCGTGGCACAGGAGCTTCAGAAAGGTTATCTGTACCGTGACAGTGTGGTTAGGCACAGTATGGTGGCGGTAGTAAGTTAGGCGCCGGCACGGATTGGCTTCCGGACGGGTTTTGACGGCGGAGGCCGGACAGGGATTAGGGTTACTAATAAATAAACATAGATATTCGTAATATATTTTAGGAGGGCTTTATTATGAGCAAAATTATAGGTATCGATTTGGGAACCACGAATAGCTGCGTGGCAGTTATGGAGGGCGGTAAACCGACGGTTATCGCCAATACAGAAGGTGCGAGGACGACACCGTCCGTTGTGGCTTTTACGAAGACCGGTGAAAGACTGGTGGGTGAGCCTGCAAAGCGTCAGGCTGTTACCAATGCGGAGAAAACCATTGCCTCCATCAAGAGGGATATGGGTACGGACCGGGGACGCACCATCGATGACAAGAAATATTCCCCGCAGCAGATTTCCGCAATGATCCTGCAGAAATTAAAGGCGGATGCGGAAAGTTATTTGGGTGAGAAAGTAACGGAAGCGGTCATTACCGTTCCTGCTTATTTCAACGACGCACAGCGTCAGGCAACAAAAGATGCGGGTAAAATCGCGGGACTTGACGTAAAACGTATTATCAACGAGCCTACGGCGGCAGCCCTTGCTTACGGGCTGGATAACGAGAAAGAACAGAAGATCATGGTATATGACCTGGGCGGCGGTACTTTTGATGTTTCCATTATTGAAATCGGCGACGGTGTCATCGAAGTTCTTTCCACCAACGGCGATACCCGTTTGGGCGGCGATGATTTTGACCAGAAAATCATTAACTGGATGCTGGAGGAATTTAAGAAAAAAGAAGGCGTTGATTTATCCAACGATAAGATGGCGCTCCAGAGGTTAAAGGAAGCGGCGGAAAAAGCGAAGAAAGAGTTGTCTTCTTCCACTACGACCAATATCAACCTGCCGTTCATCACGGCGACGGCGGAAGGACCGAAGCATTTTGACATGGATTTGTCGAGGGCAAAATTTGACGAGCTGACCCATGATTTGGTGGAAAAGACTGCAATTCCGGTACAAAACGCCATGAAGGATGCGGGACTTTCCAATTCCGATATCGGCAAGGTACTGCTGGTGGGCGGTTCCACACGTATTCCTGCCGTTCAGGAAAAAGTAAAACAGTTGACCGGACATGAACCTTCCAAGAGCCTGAATCCCGATGAATGCGTGGCATTGGGCGCATCCATCCAGGGCGGTAAGCTGGCGGGAGATGCCGGTGCGGGTGAAATCCTTCTTTTGGACGTTACGCCGTTGTCCCTTTCCATCGAAACCATGGGCGGCGTAGCCACGAGGCTGATTGAAAGGAATACCACCATTCCGACGAAAAAGAGTCAGATTTTCTCTACGGCGGCAGATAACCAAACAGCCGTGGACATTAACGTGGTACAGGGTGAAAGACAGTTTGCCAAGGATAACAAGTCCCTCGGACAGTTCCGTTTGGACGGTATCCCTCCGGCAATGCGCGGTGTTCCGCAGATAGAAGTTACGTTTGACATCGATGCCAACGGTATCGTAAACGTATCCGCCAAGGATTTGGGAACGGGTAAGGAACAGCATATCACCATTACGGCAGGTTCCAGCATGTCCGACGATGAAATCGATAAGGCGGTAAAGGAAGCGGCAGAATATGAAGCGCAGGACAAGAAACGCAAAGAAGCCATCGATACAAGGAACGAGGCGGATTCCTTCGTGTTCCAGACCGAAAAGGCATTGAACGAAGTGGGAGATAAAATCGACGCATCCGCAAAGAGTACGGTGGAGGAAGACCTTTCCGCATTGAAAGCCGTTTTGGAAAGGACGAAAGACCAGGAAATGTCCGACAGCGATATCGATGAAATGAAGGCCGCAAAAGAAAAACTGATGACCGACGCGCAGGCATTGTTTGCAAAGGTTTATGAACAGGCACAGGGCGCAGGTGCGGCAGGTGCAGGTCCTGACATGGGTGCGGCAGGCGCCGGACCGGATATGGGTTCTGCTGCAGGGGACGATGTGGTAGACGGGGATTACCGGGAAGTTTAAACACGGATTCCTTCCGTGACAAGAATGTTCAAAGCGTGTCTGGAAATTCCATGGGGATTTCCAGACACGTTTCGGGCTTTTGCAAAAGGCAAGCAGAGAAGCAGGAATAGAAGGAGTCAGATATGGCAGAGCAGAAAAGAGACTATTACGAGGTGCTCGGAGTAGAGAAAAATGCAGATGAAGCTGCAATTAAAAAAGCATATCGGGTTCTCGCCAAGAAATACCATCCGGACATGAATCCGGGGGATAAGGAAGCGGAGAAAAAATTTAAAGAGGCTTCGGAAGCATATGCCGTACTTAGCGATCCGGAGAAAAAGCGTCAGTATGACCAGTTCGGCCATGCGGCATTTGAAGGAGGCGCCGGAGGCTTCGGGGGATTTGATTTTAACGGTGCGGATTTCGGTGATATTTTCGGCGACATTTTCGGCGATTTCTTTGGCGGCGGCCGAAGGGGAAGCAGGGGAAACAGCGGTCCCATGAAGGGCGCCAATATCAGGACCAGCGTGCGCATTACGTTTGAGGAAGCGGTGTCCGGCGTGGAAAAGGAGCTGGACCTGACCTTAAAGGACGAGTGTGCTTCCTGCCACGGCAGCGGCGCCAAACCGGGAACCAGTCCCGAAACCTGTCCGAAGTGCGGCGGCAAGGGTCAGGTTGTGTTTACCCAGCAGTCTTTCTTCGGAACGGTGCGGAATGTGCAGACCTGTCCGGACTGTAACGGAACCGGTAAGGTAATCAAGGACAAATGCCCGGATTGCCACGGAACCGGTTATATCGCGAATAAGAAAAAGATACAGGTATCCATTCCGGCAGGCATTGACAGCGGCCAGAGTGTCCGTATCAGGGAAAAGGGGGAACCGGGAAGCAACGGCGGACCCAGGGGCGATTTGCTGGTAGAGGTTATCGTCGGCAGGCATCCGGTATTCCAGCGTCAGGATTACAACATATATTCCACGGTACCGGTATCCTTTGCGGTAGCGGCCCTGGGCGGCGAGATTCTGATCGATACGGTGGACGGCAAAGTGATTTACGAAGTGAAGGCGGGGACGCAGACGGATACGAAAGTACGTCTGAAAGGAAAGGGCGTGCCTACCCTGCGGAATAAGGAAGTGAGGGGCGACCATTATGTGACCCTGGTGGTAAAGGTACCCGATAAACTTTCCCATGAGGCTAAAGAACTGCTTAAAAAATTTGACGCGGAGACGGGGGATACCCTCAATGCGGCAAAGAACGGCGGAACGGACGGGAACGAAGGAAAAGACGGGAAAGACAAGAAAAAGAAATTTTTTGGGAAATAATCGATTGGCTGTGCATAAAAAGAACGGGGCGGGAAATGCATTCCCTGCCCCGTTTTCAGACCCAATTTTCGGTTTTCAATTTAGGTACTATTTATATTCCACAAATTCCCCATATTCCTCCCAAATATTGCAAATCCAGGTTTTTCCCTGGTTAAAAATGATTTCCTCCCCGTTTTTGTCATAGAATTTCGCCGGGGTGGCATCGCCGTCATAGCGTTCCCAAGTGCCTTCGATGACTTTTCCGTTGGTAAATACCAAAGCGTCGCCTTCCCCGTGCACGCCAAAGGCCAAATAGTCTTTTTTATCCCGGACTTCGCCGTGGCAATACTGGAATACCACGTTGGAAACGGCAAGTTGGCTGTTGTCGTATTCATCAATCTGTTTTTTCCCGTCCTGGTAACGGTAATAGAGCCGGTCCTTTTCGTTATACTCGAAATAGGGATTATAAACGCCGTAACCGCCTCGGTTTTCCGTTCTTCCGCCCGGATAAACCATCGAGGCATCTTTTTCATCTTTATATTCCGCCCGGAATCCGTCGGCGGCGAAAGTAAACGGCGGGACATAAGCATCGTCATATTCCGTTTCATATTTTTGGCGTTTGACTGCTTTCTCCAAGCCGTCCATAAACAGGTATCCCGTAAATTCGGTAGCATACCCTGCGCGCTTAATCCTTCCGAACGCCTCGTCCGACGGGTTATGGATGCCCCCTACTCCGGCACTGATGTTTTGAACGGTATCGCTGCGGAGCAGATCCTCCACATAAGGTCTTGCCAGTCCCCAGTTACAGTAAATGGCTTCGTAGCCCATGGCGACGTACACAAAATAATCCCGGCTGCTTCTTACCGGACCGATGTGGTCCAAACCGTCATAATCCTCAAAAACCCCCATCAGACGCGTAATCCGTCCTTCTACCGGAGCCTCATAAATAATGGCGGCTTTGGAAAGCCCGTACTGCGGCATGGCGGGTGCGTTATTGGGAATCATAACGGCAATGGGGCGGCGTGTGGCGGCATCCGCGTCCAGCCATTCCCCGGTAAGGTAACTCTGCATTTTCCCGTTCACGGTTTCCCGCTCCCCGATAACGGGAAGTTCTTCATTGGCATTATTTATGCCTGCATCCGCGGCATCCTGCCCATCTTTCCGGCCGTTCTCCGTTTCCGCCGTTTCATCCGCAGCGACGGAAAATTCCTGGTCCGGCAAATCCGCAGGCGGTTCATTCACTTCCCCCAAAGGCAGGCCGCCCGCATCCTGCTTCCCGCAGCCGTTAAACAGAAAAAGGACAGAAAAAAATGCGATGCAAAACATACTGACGGATAATAAATATTTTTTGTTTCTATGCATTTTCTTCATTATCTTCATTTACCTCCGTAAATATTGGAATCAAAAACAAATTTTGGCTCATCACGTTTTTGTACATAGCGTTTTCTGTTTTGCCGTTCATTC
>CANTGP010000066.1 GCA_947653315.1 uncultured Lachnospiraceae bacterium | reverse complement strand
TTACTATTGGACTCATTTACCCATTCCTTCAATCGCATCATATGCCACGGATTTATAGTTATCATCTTTGATGATTTTGGAAAGTCCCATTGCAACGCTGGATATGGGATTTTCGGCACGGATGACCTTTAATCCCGTACCGTTGCTTAAAAGCTCCGCCAAACGGCTTACCTGGGAAGCACCGCCCGTTAAATAAACGCCGTGCCGGTAAATATCCGCCGCAAGTTCGGGGGGCGTCCTTTCCAAAATCACTTTCACGTTGTCGATGATGGTATCAAAATGTTCCGTTAAGGAACTGTCCACCAGTGCGGTGGGAATCTCCCTTTCCACGGGGAGTCCCGTAACGATATCCCGTCCGTATACCACGGCAGGTTTTCCTTCTTTGTTTAAATCGCTTAAAGCGATTTTTACGTTTTCCGCCGTTTTTCCTCCCACAATCAGGCTGAATTCCCGCCGGATGGCCGCACGGATGGCGTCGTCAAACTTTTGTCCGCCCACTTTGATTAACCGGCTTAATACGATGCCCCCAAGGGACAGGATGGAGATTTCCGTTGTGTCGTACCCTACGTTTACCACAAGGACGCCCTGGGCGTTTTTTACGTCGATATCCATTCCAAGGCCGTCGGCAACCGCTTTTTCCACGACCATGACTTTCTTCGCCTTGACGCCGGCATTTTGGATCAGGTCGTAAAATGCCCGTTTTTCCACTTTCGTTACGTCCGTGGGAACCGCCACGTAATATTCCGCAGGTTTTACGTTCCCTTTGCACAAATCGGTGATAAAGAATTTTACCAGCGTTTCCATGTGGTGGATGTCTGCGATGACACCGTTGCTTAACGGATAGGTAATCCGGATGTTCCCCGGCGCCTTTTCATACATTTCAAAGGCGGAATTCCCGTAGGCGAAAAGCGTATTCCTGTTTTCGATGGCAATCATGTTCTTCTCGACCATGACGCTGTCCTCGTTCCTGCTGTAAATTTTGATATTGTTTGTACCAAGGTCAATGCCGAATGAATTCATTCCCAACGTATTTAACCCCTTTCTCCTTTTCTTACACTTTTATAATAAACCGGCTTCCTTAAAGCTCATGTATTTGTTATCTCCAATTATGATGTGATCTATGAGCGGAATGTCCACCATACTGCCGATTTCTTTTATCGACTCCGTCACTTCCACGTCCTGGAAGCTGGGCGTCGGGTCGCCGCTCGGGTGGTTATGCAGCAGCATGATACCCGCCGCACGCGCCTGCAGCGCCGTCACAAAGACTTCCCTGGGGGAAAGGAGTGAATTCTTCACCGTGCCGATGGACAAAAGCTCCTCTCCGATTAACCCGTTACGGATATCGAGCAGTAAAAGAAGCACCTGCTCCCGCAGCTCGTGCCGCATCCTTTCCATATAGTAATCCGCCACCGAGGACGGGGCGGAAAACCGGAGTCCTTTTTTTGCCGTCAGCATCGCCATCCGCATGGACAGCTCCGCAAGACATTTTATTTTTACCGCTTTTACTTCCCCGATGCCTTTGATTTCCATGAGCTCTTTCACCGTTACGTGGTGGAGCCCGTTTAACCCGTCTTTCTTTACGGACGGAAGCTCCAAAACCTGCCGTCCGATTTCCACCGGCGTCCGGTCCGGCGTTCCTGTACGGATAATGATGGCGAGCAGTTCCGCTTCCGATAGGGCGCCTGCCCCTAATTGCATGAATTTCTCATAGGGCATTTCGGTTCCTATCCCTATTCCTGTCCCTGTTTTCCCCTTGCGAATGACTGGTTTGTTTTCGTTTTTTCCGTTTTTTTCGTTCTTTCCGTTTTTTTCCTTCCTTCCGGTTTTTTCCGCCGTGTTGTTGTTCATGCCCCACACTTTCCCATCTGCTTCTCCGGGCTTAGGGGTACCTTTTTGGTCTGCCCCAAGGAATGTCTGGATACAAAAATCTTATAAAAAACGGTATACCACGATTCCTAAAAGGATGCCGATGATACTGGCAATCGTAATCTTAATCGTAAGCCCGAACGTCAGGCTTAATATCCCCAAATCCAAAACAAAGGGACTGGACAGTCCGAAGGTTTGTCCGTAATTCACCCATGTATCGGGAAACAGGCTTCCGATAAATCCTCCCAGCACAATGCCGGCAAGAATCAGTAAAAAGCAGGTCCATGTATTTTTGTTGCGCATAAACTGCCTCCCATCCGCATAGCTAATTTTCATCTTACCACAGATTGGGATTTCTGTACATAAATTTCCAATTAATTTTTTCAAAAGTTTTCTACAAAATCCGACAGGCTCACCACCCGTTCTTCCACCAATTGCTGTAAGGATTTTAAGATTCCGTATTTGGCATGGTACCATGTCAGGCCGCCCTGGAAATAAACCGCGTAAGGGGGCTTGATGGGTCCGTCGGCGGATAATTCGATGGAGGAACCGGAAACAAAAGCCCCTGCCGCCATAATTACCTTGCTGTCATACCCCGGCATGTCCCACGGTTCGGGGGTCACGAAACTGTCCACGGGCGCTGCCGCCTGGATGCCCTTGCAGAAGGCGACGACGCCTTCCGGCGTGCCGAAGGTGACTGCCTGTATGATATCGTGGCGTTCCTCCCTACCGTCCGGGATGACCGCAAACCCTAAGCGCTCATAAACGTTTGCCGCAAAAACGGCTCCCTTTAAGGCGCCTGCGGTAACGGTGGGTGCCAAAAACAGCCCTTGGTAAAAGGCATTCATCATGCCGAGGGATGCCCCCACTTCCTTTGCCAGCCCGGGAGACGTTAACCGGCAGGCGGCATTTTCCACACATTCCTTTGTGCCTGCAATATAGCCGCCGGTAGGCGCAAGCCCGCCGCCGGGATTCTTAATCAGGGAGCCGACGACCATGTCCGCCCCGACTTGGGACGGTTCCATGGTTTCCACAAACTCCCCGTAGCAGTTGTCCACCATACAAATCAAGTCCGGCTTTAAGTCCTTGAGAAAAGAAATTAACTCCCCGATGGCGCTTACCGAAAGGGTGGGACGGGTTTGGTATCCTTTGGAGCGCTGGATGGTGACAAGCCTTGTGCGTCCGTTCACCGCCTGCCGGATGCCCTCATAGTCAAAACTGCCGTCCTTAAGCAAATCCACCTGGCGGTAGGTGATGCCGTATTCCGCCAGCGAACCTTTGGAGGGGCGGATGCCGATGACTTCCTCCAGCGTATCATAAGGCTTCCCTACCGGGGAAAGCAGTTCGTCCCCCGGCCTTAAGTTGCTCATCAGCGCAAGGGCAAGGGCATGGGTACCGCAGGTAATCTGCGGGCGTACCAGCGCATCCTGCGTACCGAAGATTTTTGCGTACACTTCCTCCAGGGTATCGCGCCCTAAGTCATTATAACCGTAACCGGTAGTTCCCGACAGGCATGCTTCGCTGACCTTCGCTTCCTGCATCGCCTTTAACACCTTTAACTGGTTGTATTCCGCAACCCGGTCAATGGCGGCAAACCGTTCCTTTAATTCTTCCAGGATGTTCTCACCGTAAGAAATGACTTCGGGGGAAAGCCCCATTGCCTGATACATGTCCAAATCCGGTTTAAAATTTTTATTTTTATTTTTCTGTTTCATGTTGTCCATATCCGTTATTCTTCTTCCTTCCGTTTTTTCATCCACATATCCGTCAGGAAATGCAAAATGGCGTCTTCCTGATACCCCATTTCATCTTTCGGCACCCATATGACATCCTTTTCCCTGCGGAACCATGTGAGCTGCCGTTTCGCGAAATGCCTGGTATCCCGTTTGATCAGGTAGACCGCCTGTTCCAATGGGATTTCCCCGCTTAAGTAACTTAAGATTTCTTTATAACCGAGTCCCTGCATGGAAACCATGTCTTTCGTGCAGCCCATTTGCATCAAAGCCGCCACTTCCTCCACCAGACCGGCGGCAAGCATCCCGTCCACCCGTTTGTCAATCCGTTCATACAGGCGTTCCCGCTTGTCCGTTAAGACAAAGTAGCAGGCGTTGTATGCGGCATCCCTGTTTCGCTGCACTTCGTTGTGCTCCGAAATTTTTTCCCCGGTCAGCCGGTAAAATTCCAGCGCGCGGATGACCCTTTTGCGATTGTTTTCATGAATGGCTTTTGCCGATGCCTCGTCAACTTCCCGGAGCATTTGGTGGAGGAAGGCATTTCCTTTTTCTTTTGCAAGACGTTCCAGTTCCTCCCGGTAAGGGGTGTTTTCTTCATTTTCCGTAAAATCAATGTCATACAGGACTGCCTGGATGTAAAATCCCGTTCCGCCCGTCAGGATCGGAACCCTGCCGCGGCGGTAAATGCCTTCCATGGCTTCTTTTGCCATTTGCTGGAAGCGCACTACGTTAAACTCCTCCGCAGGTTCCAGCACATTGATTAAATGGTGGGGGACGCCCTCCGTTTCCTCCGGCATGATTTTGGCGGAGCCGATGTCCATATGGCGGTAAACCTGCATGGAATCGGCGGAAACGATTTCCCCGCCTACGGCTTTTGCCAGCTTAACGGAAAGCGCCGTCTTACCGACGGCGGTAGGTCCCGTTAATATAATCAGCGGCTTTTTCGGTTGGTTTTCGTTTATGGACATCTCTGCTCCCTGCCTGTCTTTTCGTTTTCTGCGGTTTATACAATCCGCTTGAATTTCTTCTCGATTTCGTATTTGCTCATGGAAATAATCGTCGGGCGTCCGTGGGGGCAATGATACGGGTCGTCCAACGCAAGGAGCTGCCCGATTAAGGCTTCGATACCCGCACGGTCAAAAGAAGTATTCCCTTTTACCGCCGCCTTACACGCCATGGTGGCAATCTTTTGGCGGATGACGGAGGGCGCGCCGTTTAACGTTCCTTCCGCCAGTTCGTCCAAAAGCTCCGTAAACAGTCCGCTTTCCGTACATCCGTAAAGTTCGGACGGAACGCTGCGCAGGGCGTATTCATTGCCGCCGAAGGACTCTATTTCAAAGCCCATGGAGGAAAAAATTTCCATGGATTCCTTTAACACCGTTTCCTCGCGTCCGGTCAGCGTCACGATACTTGGCGGATTTACCATTTGGGATTCCACGCTGTTTTTTTCCAGGTGTTTCATGAACTGTTCGTATTTTACTTTTTCGTGGGCGGCGTGCTGGTCAATGATAAACAGTTTATCATGAAAGGCGACGAGCCAGTAGGTATCAAAAACCTGCCCCAAAATCCGGTATTCGGAAACGGCTTCCTTCGTCAGCATTTTCTCCTCGAAAAAATCAAGCTGTTCCGGTTTTTCGACAAAAATATGCTCGGAGGATTTTAACACGTTTGCATGATTTGCGGCATTTGCGTATCCGGCAGGGGGCTTACCCGTGCCAAGCACTTTTGGCGGCGTGGCGTTTTGCAGGACATCCTGCATTTTTCCGGGCATTCGGGGCGGTTCTTCCTTTTTCGGCAGGAAACGGCAATCGACAAAAAACGACTCCTCCCCGCCGCTGCTTTCCGCATCGTTTTCATTTGGTGCCCCGCTTGCTTTTATGTGCGGTTTACCGTCAATTTTAGTATTGCCGGAAACTGCGTATGGGCAGGGTGCTTCTTCCGCCACGCTCCCTGCTTCTTTTGCCTTACGGTTTCTTTCAAAGGGTTCCGGCGCGGGACGGATGGGGGGTTTGTTTGCCGCTTCCAGGCGTTTTTCCTCCGGGGTTTCCAACGACACTTCCGGAATCAGCTCTTTTTTCCGGAGCGCTGTTTCCACATGGCGGGCAATGAAATCATACAGTTTTGCCTGATTGGTAAAACGCACTTCCATCTTTGTGGGATGTACGTTTACGTCAAGATCGCCCGCATCAATGGAAAAATGCAGCACGGCAAAGGGGAATTTATGCTGCATCACGTATTTCCGGTAGCCTTCTTCCAGCGCTTTGCTTATGATGCCGCTTTTGATAAAACGCCCGTTGACGAAATATATTTCAAAATTCCGGTTGGCACGGTTGATTTCCGGTTTTCCCAGATAACCTTCCATACGGATGCCGTCTTCCTCAATGTCCACGGGAATCAGGGCGGAAGCGATGTCACGCCCGTAAATCCGGTAGATGATTTCCTGTAAATTTCCGTTTCCCGATGTATGGAAACGGGTCTGCCCGTTATTGACGTACCGGAAAGACACACCGGGGTTTGCCAATGCCATGTGTTCCATCAAATCCGAGATATAACCGCCTTCGGTCTGCGGCTGTTTTAAGAACTTTTTCCGCACCGGCACGTTATAAAACAGGTTGCGGACCAACAGGGTCGTTCCGTTTGGCGCGCCCACTTCCTCCGCTTCCACTTCCTCCCCGCCTTCGATGCGGTAGCGGATGCCGGTCAGTTCTTCTTCCGTCTTCGTAATCAGCTCTAACCGCGCCACCGCCGCAATGCTGGAAAGCGCTTCCCCGCGGAATCCAAGGCTTCGGATGCCCGACAAATCTTGTGCCGTATGGATTTTGCTGGTGGCATGGCGCAGGAAAGCCTTCGGCACCTGCTCCCGTTCGATGCCGCAGCCGTTGTCCGTCACGCGCAGGAAGGAAATGCCGCCTTCCTTGATTTCCACCGTTACCGCCGTGGCACCGGCGTCCACCGCGTTTTCCAAAAGCTCCTTTACCACGCTGGCGGGACGTTCCACCACTTCCCCTGCCGCTATTTTATCTATGGTATCCTTATCCAGCAAGTTGATTTGTGCCATCCGCTCTCCTTCTTCCGCCTTGTCTTTGTGCATCCGTTCCGCACTGAAACGGAAACCGAAATATAAAATGATTTCTTAACGGTTTCTTACCAGCGGTTTTTTAATTTATTCTGCAGCCGGTAGAGGGTATTTAAGGCGTCTAACGGCGTCAGGTTCGTTACGTCGATTTCCTGAAGTTCCTTTAACACGTCTTCGTCGCTGACCGTGTCCAACAGGGAAATCTGCTCCATATCCACTTCGTCATATTTCTTAACGGTATTTTTTTTGCCGGTTTTTCCGTCGCTTTTGCTTTCGATGGCAATGCTTTGTACTTTTTCCGTGATATCGTTATCGCTTAACTGTTCCACGATTTCTTTTGCACGGTCTATGACCATATCGGGAACCCCCGCGAGCCTTGCCACCTGGATGCCGTAGCTTTTATCCGCGCCGCCTTTTACGATTTTGCGTAAGAATACGATATCGTCGCCTTTTTCCTTTACCGCGATACAGTAATTGTTCACGTTGTTCATCTTGCCTTCCAGCTCGGTCAGTTCGTGGTAATGGGTGGCAAACAGGGTTTTCGCCCCCAAAATCTTCCGGTTGCTGATATGCTCAATGACCGCCCAAGCAATGCTTAAGCCGTCGAACGTGGAAGTCCCGCGCCCGATTTCGTCCAAGATTAAAAGGCTTTGGGGGGTGGCGTTGCGCAAAATGTTCGCCACTTCGTTCATTTCCACCATAAATGTGCTCTGTCCGCTGGCCAAATCGTCGGATGCCCCGACCCTTGTAAAAATACGGTCCACAATACAGATATCCGCACCGGATGCCGGCACGAAGCTGCCAATCTGCGCCATCAGTACAATCAGCGCCGTCTGCCGCATATAGGTGGACTTGCCCGCCATATTCGGGCCGGTGATGACGGCGATGCAGTTTTTGTTGTTGTCCAAATAGGTGTCGTTGGAGATAAACATATCGTTGACAATCATTTTCTCCACCACCGGATGTCTGCCGCCCTTGATTTGGATGATTCCTTTCGTATTGATTGCCGGACGCACGTACTGGCTGCGCTCCGCCACCAGGGAAAGGGAGGCGAACACGTCAAGCGCCGCCACCGCCTTTGCCGTCTTTTGAATCCGCTCGGTTTGGGCGGCGATACTGTCACGGATGTTGCAGAATACCTCGTATTCCAGGGAATAGAGTTTATCTTCCGCATTTAAAACAGTGTCTTCCAGTTCCTTTAAACGCGGCGTGGTGAAACGTTCCGCATTGGTTAACGTCTGTTTGCGTATGTAATCGTCGGGAACCATGCCAAGATAGGAATTGGTTACTTCAAAATAATAGCCGAAAACTTTGTTGAATTTAATCCGCAGGTTTTTGATGCCGGTCCGTTCCCTGTCTTCTTCCTCAAGAGATGCCAGCCAGCTCTTTCCTTCCGTTTTTGCATGGCGCAGGTTGTCGATGGACTCGTCAAAACCTTCTTTAATGATACCGCCTTCGCGGACGGTAATGGGCGGGTCTTCCAAAATGGAGTCGTCAATCAGTGCAAAAATGTCTTCCAACCCGTCAATATCCCGGTTCAGGTTTCCAAGCAATTCCCCCTGCAGCGTGTTTAACACCGTTTTGATATGGGGAAGCATTTCCAGGGAATTGCGCAAGGCGATGAGATCCCTGGGATTCGCCGTTTTATAGCTGACTTTGCCGAGCAGCCGTTCCAAGTCGTAAATGGGGTTTAAATACTCCCTGATTTCGTCCCTTGCCACCGCATCGAGGCACAGGCTTTGGATGGCGTCCTGCCGTTTTGTGATTTCCGACGGCTCAATCAAAGGCTGTTCCAGGTAACTGCGCAGTGTCCGCGCGCCCATCGCCGTCTTTGTTTTGTCCAGTACCCACAGCAGGGAACCCCTTTTTTGTTTTTCCCGCAGGGTTTCCGTCAGCTCCAGGTTCCTGCGCGTGGAACTGTCCAACAGCATATATTTGTTCGTCAGGTACGGATATAAATGGGTGAAATGCGCCAGGGAAGACATTTTCTGTGTGTCGTACAAATATTGGAGCAGCGCCCCTGCCGCAAGGATTCCCGTGGGAAAGTCCTCAATGCCCAGCCCGGTCAGCACATGTACGTGAAAATGCTTCATCAGGCATTTCCGGCAGGCGTCGTCGTCAAAATAATGGGCTCCGATGGCGTTGACCGTAATCTTTAACCGTTCCCTCAGGTCGCCGGTATCCACGCCGCTGACTAAAAACGCATCGTTGCAGATGATTTCCGAAGGCATGTATTTGTTCACTTCGTCCATGAGTTTGCGGATGTCCTCCACTTCCGTCAGGTAATAGTCCCCCGTCGTTACATCCGCCACGGAAATGCCGATTTTATTCTGCATATAGGAAATGCTCATCAGGTAGTTGTTTTTGGTTTCCTCCAAAGACTGTACGTTTAAGTTGGTTCCGGGCGTCACGATGCGGACGACTTCCCGTTTTACCAAACCTTTTGCCAGCTTCGGGTCCTCCACCTGTTCACAGATTGCCACTTTATACCCTTTGGAAACCAGTTTGGTCAGATAGCTGTCCACCGCATGGTAAGGGATACCGCACATGGGCGCCCGCTCCTCCTGCCCGCAGTTTTTTCCGGTCAGCGTGATTTCCAGTTCTTTGGAAGCGGTCAGCGCATCTTCAAAAAACATTTCGTAAAAATCGCCGAGCCGGTAAAAAAGAATACAATCGCTGTATTCCTTTTTCGTTTCCATATATTGCTGCATCATAGGCGTTAATTCTGCCACTTTTGTTCTCCTTTCACTTTCCCGTGAAATACCGTTACGTACCGGATACCATTTTCCCCACATAATAAAACCCATGGCATTCTTCCAGCCTGACAGAGACGATTTTGCCGATTAGGGAACGGTCCCCCGGAAAATGCACGATGGTATTGTTGGAAAGCCGTCCGGTTAACAGGGAAGTGTCCTGGCCGTTTTGTTCTTCCACCAAAGCGTCCTGCACCTGTCCCTGCAAAAGCGCCACGCGTTCCCGTGCCGTATCCTGCACCACTTTTAAAAGACGGTTAAATCCTTCTTTTGCGGTTTCCTCCGGCACCTGGTTTTCCATGGCTGCCGCAGGGGTTCCGGTGCGTTTGGAATAAAGAAACGTAAAGGCGTTTTCGTATTTCACCTGTTTCACCATGTCAATGGTATCTTCCACGTCTTCTTTCGTTTCCCCCGGAAATCCCACGATAATGTCCGTGGTGAGGGCGATATCCGGGATTTCGCGCCGGATTTTCAATGCCAAATCCAAATACTGCTCCCTTGTATAACGCCGGTTCATCGCCGACAGGATACGGTCAGAGCCGGACTGCAGCGGAAGGTGCAGATGCCGGCATATTTTTTTGGATTCCTTCATTACCTGAATGAGCTCGTCGGATAAATCCTTCGGATGGGACGTCATGAAACGGATGCGTTCCACTCCGTCTATTTTCTCCACTTCGCGCAGCAGTCCGGCAAAACTTATGGGTTCTTCCAGGTTTTTGCCGTAAGAATTCACATTCTGCCCAAGCAGCATGATTTCCACCACGCCGTCCGCGGCCAGCGCCTCGATTTCGCGGAGAATATCTTTGGGATTGCGGCTCCGCTCCCGCCCGCGCACATACGGTACGATACAATAACTGCAGAAATTATTGCAGCCGAACATGATGTTAATGCCGGATTTGAAGGGGTATTTGCGTTCCACCGGCAAATCCTCCACAATCTGGTCGGTATCCTTCCATATGTCAATGACCATCCGTTCCGATTCATACATGGTATGGAGCAGTTCCGCAAATTTGAAAATATTGTGGGTACCAAACAGTAAATCCACAAAACGGTAGCTTTTTTTTATTTTTTCGATAACGCTTTCTTCCTGTACCATGCAGCCGCAGAGGGCAATTTTCATATGGGGCTTTTGTTTCTTTTTGCTGTTTAAAAAGCCCAGCCTGCCGTAAACGCGCTGGTTGGCATTGTCACGCACGGTACAGGTATTGTAAATCACGAAGTCGGCATCCTCATCTTCCGTCAGCACGTAACCGATCCGTTCCAAAATCCCGGCCAGCTTTTCGCTGTCGCGGGCGTTCATCTGACACCCCATGCACACCGAACACGCATATAACGGACGTCCTAATTCCTCCGACTTCTTTTTCACGATTTCCCGGCATTTCTTTATAAAATAATATTGCCGCTGCGGTTCTCTTTCCG
>CANTGP010000065.1 GCA_947653315.1 uncultured Lachnospiraceae bacterium | reverse complement strand
CCGCGCCGCCCGCATGCTGTGAAACAGCAAACTTCCATATGCGGGCGTGTGCATAGACAACGGACGGCACGCCCTGCGTGCCGCCCCTGCCCCGCTTACTTCTTATCGTCCATATTGAGGAATTCGAATTCAAATTCGTCGTCTTCGATCAGAAAATTTTTGGGTTTCCTCTTGGGCTGCGGTTTCTCCGCCACAGACGGTTCTTCCCAAAATTCATCCCTGGAAGAATCGGATTCCACTCCTTCCATTTCTTCCATCCTCTCTGCCCGCTCCGGTCTGCCCGGTCTTTCCCTTTCGGGTTTTCCCGCCCGGTCCGTCTTTTTTGCCGGTGCAGGTCTGCGCTCACCCTCTTTTGCCGGTCTCTGTCTCGGTACAGGCGCTACTTTTGCCGGTCTTTCCCCTACGTCGGCCGCCGGACGCCTCCTGCGGACGGGTCTTTCTTCTTCCTCGTCGTCTTCGTCATCCTCGTCCTCATCCTCGTCGTCCTCGTCATCCTCGTCTTCATCCTCATACAAATCCCTGATCCGGAACAACAGCACGATAACCACCACCGCCAATACCGCTGCCAGTACTCCGACGGCAATCAATGCAATCTTGAAAACGGACAACTGTTTTTCCATCGGTACCGCCGCTTCCCCTTTTGCCGCCCATTCACGGAGATTCTCCAAAGACTGTTTATTATTGTTAATATGATCGTAAAGGTACCATACCCCGGCGCCCTCCTCATTGGTTTCCAACACCATTTCGTAATCCGGCGTTACCGTTTCCACGGGTGCGGGTTCCGGTTCCGGCTCCGGTGCGGGTTCCGGGATTTCCTGCCCTTCGCCCCCTTCCGCACTGCCTTCGCCGCCTTCCGCATTTTCCCCTCCGGCGTTTTCACCGCCTTCCGGCTGTTCCGCAGGCGTCTCTGCCGGGGCTTCCGCAGGAGTTTCCGCAGGGGCATCCGTTATCGGGGGAGCGGGGGGATCGCCGACGGTCAGCAGGTCGGAACGGACAAATCCCACGATTTCACGGTCGTTTTGGTTCATGTATTTTACCTGGTACCATTTCTTCCCGTCCGCCGCCTTTGCTTCACCGGTAATGGTCATCGGCGTATTCTGTACGGCAGAACCGACGATTTCCGCCTGTTTGGATGCCGACTGACGGACCATGACGCTTTTATAATTCACGTATGCCTTTGTCTCCGCAATCGCCGTCACCTGGGTTGCCGCCGGCTTCGCCGTTGTGGTGGCATTCGCCGTCCCCGTCTGGGTCGTTGTGGTCAGCGTCGTCCCTGTCGCCGCCATCTTTGACATCAGGTCGGAACGGATGTAGCCGCTGCCTCCCATGTAACTTACCTTATACCACACCATTCCCGCGCTGTCCGTTACCTCGTCCGTTACGATAACGGCGCTCCCCTTTAACACCGTTGCCAGCATATCGCTTTCCGTGGACGGCTCCTTCCTTACCTTCGCCGCATCCGTCGTAATGACTCCCGTCGTCTGCACATACGCCCTGCCTACGGCCGGTACCATTAAGGCCAACACCATGACCGTTACCATTCCCGACAGTACAGGCAGGATTTTTTTTCTCCATGTTCTTTTCATCTGCGTTTCCTCTCTGTCATATCCCCGTTTTACGTTTCCCGCCCGCTTCCTGTCAGCGCTGGAATCTTTTCTCCCCTTTTTGCTCTACTCCTTTATCCGCACCGTAACCCGTCATTTTATGTGCCGCACGCTGTTTATCCTCCAGTTTCCTGTGGTACGCTACCTCACAGCTTGGGCAGAGTACGCCGGTACGGATATCTGCGCCGCACATTTCACACCGCAGCAACACCTTGGAATCCTGTGCCACCTCCAGCCGGGACTCCTTAAGCATCTGACGGATGGATTTTTGGGTCACCCCGGTATTAATCGTAATATCCGCCGACGTCGCGCCGGGGTTTTTCTCGATGTAATTGCGCGCCTTGCCGTAATCATCGTAAGCCTTATTCCTGCAGTTTTCGCACTCGTATTCCCCGCAGCCCTTAAAAATCATCAGCCCGCCGCATTTTTCACATTCATAAGGTCTGTTGTAATCGTTGATGTCCAATACTTCTTTCCTGATTTTTTCCCTGCTTTCCATCACTCACACCCCATTTCCTTTCTTATGCTTCATCAATCGCCTTACCGATATCATGACGCATATATTTGTTGTCAAATTCCACCCATTCCGTTGCCTGATACGCATTGGCACGCGCTTCCTGCAAATCCCTTCCCTTTGCCGTAATCCCAAGCACACGTCCGCCGTTTGTCACAATGCCTTCTTCCGTCCGCTTCGTTCCCGCATGGAAACAGTAATAACCGTCTTTTCCCTCGAAATTTTCCAATCCCCGGATGCGGTATCCCTTCCCGTATTTCACGGGGTATCCTTCGGATGCGAGTACCACACAGACCGCCGCATTGTCCTCAAACCTAAGGTCAATTTCCCCAAGATTCCCGTCTATACAGGCTTCCATGACTTCAATCATGTCGTTCTTCATCCTGGGAAGTACCACCTGCGCCTCCGGGTCCCCAAACCTCGCATTGTATTCCAATACTTTCGGTCCGTCTTCGGTTAACATCAGCCCGAAGAATATGATTCCTTTGAATTCCCTGCCCTCTGCCGCCATGGCATCCACCGTTTTCTGGTATATGTTCTTTTGGCAGAACGCATCCACTTCTTCCGTATAAAAAGGACTGGGGGAAAACGTTCCCATTCCTCCCGTATTTAACCCTTTGTCGCCGTCCATGGCGCGCTTATGGTCCTGTGCGGAGGTCATGGTCTTAATGGTCTTCCCGTCCACGAAGGAGAGCACCGATACTTCCCTTCCGGTCATATACTCCTCAATGACCAGTTTATTCCCTGCGGAACCAAATTGTTTCTCCAACATGATGGATGCCACGCCTTCTTTGGCTTCTTCCAGGTTTTGGCAGATCAGGACGCCTTTTCCAAGCGCAAGGCCGTCCGCCTTTAATACAATGGGGAACTGCGCGGTTTCCAAATATGCGATGGCATCCTGCGCGTTGTCGAAATTCTCATAAGCCGCCGTGGGGATGTGGTATTTTTTCATCAAATCCTTGGAAAACGCCTTACTGCCTTCCAGGACCGCCGCATTTTTCCTCGGTCCGAACGTGCGGATACCCGCCGCTTCCATTTCATCCACAAGACCGCCCACCAAGGGATCGTCCATACCCACAATAACCAAACCGATTTCCTTTTCCTTCGCAAACGCCACCAGCTTGTCAAATTCCATCGCCCCGATGGGAACGCATTCCGCAATCTGCCCGATTCCCGCATTGCCGGGGGCACAGTATATTTTATCCGCTTTCGGGCTTTTTGCCGCGCTCGCCGCTATGGCGTGTTCCCTTCCCCCGCTGCCGACAATTAATATTTTCATGAGTAACCTCCCTTTTGCATTTTATCATCCCGCAGGACGTTTTATGTTCCGGCAGTTTTGCCAAGACAGTCCAAATCAATCCGCCCGTTGGCTATCATGTCTATGGCTTTGGGCAAAAGCACCCATTCCGCCTGTTCCATAACACGCTTCTGCAGCGTTTCCGGCGTATCCCCGTCCTCCACTTCCACTGCCTTCTGTAAAAGGATGGGCCCCGTATCCGTTCCCTCATCCACCAAATGCACCGTCGCGCCCGTAACCTTTACGCCCCGTTCCAGCGCTTTCTCATGAACCGTCAGCCCGTAAAAGCCCTTGCCGCAAAACGACGGAATCAATGACGGATGGATATTGAGAATCCGATTCCTGTATTTTCCCACCAGTTCCTTCGGGAGAACCACAAGAAACCCCGCCAGGACAATCAGGTCCGGCCGCGCTTCTTCCACCGTATCCATAAACGCACGGTTAAACCGTTCCCGGTCCCCATAGTCCTTCGGCGATACGCATACGGCGTTAATCCCGTTTTCCTCCGCCCTCGTCAGGGCATACGCCTTTCTGTTATTGCTGACGACACGGACGATTTCGGCATTGGTGATGCGCCCGTCCTTCAATCCGTCAATGATTGCCTGCAGGTTCGTCCCGCCGCCGGAAACACATACCAATACCCTTAACATATGGTCACCCCTTTTTCCCCTGCTTCCGTATGGCCTACCACATAAGGGGTTTCCCCTGCCGACTTTATGGCGTTTAATGCCGCCTCTGCCTGGGACTCCCCTACGGCAAGCAGCATACCGAGTCCCATGTTATACGTATTGTACATCATTTTATCTTCCAGTCCGCCTTTTTCCTGCAGCAGCCGGAACACCGCAGGCACTTCGTAACTGTCCTTTTTTACCACGGCGCGTATGCCCTCCGGCAGCATCCTCGGAATGTTCTCGTAAAAGCCGCCGCCCGTAATATGGCAGCACCCTTTGATTTCCACACCCGCATCCTTAACCGCCTTCAACGCCCTGACATAAATTTTGGTCGGCGCAAGCAAAGCCTCCCCCAGCGTCTTCCCAAGCGAATCGTAATAAGTATCCAAACTTTCCTTTGTCATGTCAAATACCTTGCGCACCAGGGAAAAACCGTTGCTGTGCACACCGGAAGACGCGATTCCCACCAGCACGTCGCCTGCCTTTATGTTTTCCCCCGTAATCAGGTTCTTTTCATCCACAACGCCTACCGCAAACCCCGCCAGGTCATATTCGTCCTCCGGATAAAATCCCGGCATTTCCGCCGTTTCCCCTCCGATTAACGCCGCGCCTGCCTGTTTGCAGCCCTCCGCCACTCCTTTTACGATGGTAGCGATTTTCTCCGGATAATTTTTACCGCAGGCAATATAATCAAGGAAAAACAACGGCTCCCCGCCCGCACAGGCGATATCGTTGACACACATGGCAACACAGTCGATTCCCACCGTATCGTGTTTATCCATTAAAAATGCCAGTTTCAGTTTCGTCCCGACCCCGTCGGTACCCGATACCAACGTGGGTTTCTCCATTTCTTTGATGGACGCAAGGGAAAATGCCCCGGAAAAACCGCCCAGTCCGCCTAACACTTCCGGACGCACCGTTTCCTTTACATATTTTTTTATCAACTCCACCGAACGGTATCCCGCCTCAATATCCACACCGGCATTCTTATAATCCATAACTGTTCCTCCATTTTTTATGTATGTACTTTACCATGCTGCTTTTCCGTTCCTATTGCCCTATCCCTTTTTATACTTTCACGGCTTTTAAGATTTCCCGTAATTTTTATAACCCACTTCCTTCAACTTGGCGTCCTTTGCCTGCACGCCTTCCTTCATGGATTTGGAATAATCCTTTAACCTCCCTAACAGTCCGGCATCCGAAACGGCAAGAATCTTCGCCGCCAAAATACCCGCATTGGCGCCCCCGTTAATCGCCACCGTAGCCACCGGAATCCCGGAAGGCATCTGTACGATGGAATAAAGGGAATCCCTTCCTCCCAATGACGTGGTGTGCATCGGAATCCCAATGACAGGCATGGGGAAAATCGCCGCACACATGCCGGGCAGATGTGCCGCCATACCCGCACCCGCAATGATGACCTTAAAGCCCTTTTCCTCCGCCGTGCGCGCATATTCAAAAAACACGTCCGGTTCCCTGTGTGCCGAAATAATCGTCATTTCATAAGAAACCCCCAGTTCCTCCAAAACATCCGCCGCCTTTGCCATAACCGGCATATCCGAATCGCTTCCCATTACAATACCAACCTGTGCCATATCGTTGTCTCCCATCCTTCCAGTGACTTCCTATTTTTATCCATACACATTTTAGTTTACTAAAAAATAATTCCCCATGCAACCCAAAAATTATTAAAAATGTGGGAAATATGGGAAATGTGGAATCGGGTAGGGGAAAAACATTTCCCCTACCCGCCGCGCGCCCCGCCGTCAAATGCTTTGTTCAATTCCCCACACCCCTCCAGCACGAACCTGCCTTCACGGATTACCGCAATTTCCCCTCCGTCTTCCTTTACCGCCGTCAGTTCCCCCAATTCGTCGTACGGAACCGTAATGTCCGTATGGCAGTTAAAATAGGCTTTTTCCCTGTCTTCACGGCGAAGTGCCGATATTTCGTTTTCCCTTGCAATAATCGCTTTTCCGTCCGGATTGTAGGTCATGATATCTTCCTCATAGGAATAACAGGTATCGCCCACCGCAAAATGGGGACCCATTTTTTCGGCAATCAGAATCGGCAGTCTGTTCCCGATGCCGTATTTCTTTGCGGTCATATAAGCCACCGTATTCGTGCCGACGGCAAATTCGCCCAAAGGAAGGGTATCGTGATGGAACATGACATTGTCCTTAATGTACTTCTTATTCTCCTCCTCCGTGTCAAAATTGGTACAGGTATAATCCGCCACCATGCCGTCACGGAACGTAATCTCCAGATTGCGGTACTCCAGCCCGTCCAAAAAGACATGTCCCACATGCAGCACGCCGTCCGTCCCCGTCAGCCGGGGGGATGTAAATACCTCCCCCACCGGAATGTTCACGTCCGCCACACAATTTTCAAAATTCGTCTCTTTTTCCGGGTGTTCCAACCGGTGCAGCATGACCTTTAAATCCGTGCGGTTTCCGCCCATCCCTTTGATGCGGACATAAACTGCCTGGTCTAAGGCATCGATGATGGTCTGCTGGATTCCCTGGTATAATTTATAATCGAGCGTATTTATCTTAACGGTTTCGTCAAAGATTTCCCTGTACTTGTCCCCAATGGCGGGAACCGGAAAGGCAATAATCGTAAAACTGCGTTCTTCCCCTTTGATATATTCGTTCTGTATGGCTCCCGCCGCCGCCCGGTACTGTGCCGACAACTTCTGCTGACCGTCATCCAGCGTAAACGCTTCTTCCTTTGCTTCCGGCGAGAAAGGCTCCTCCCCAAAGATTTCCATTACCGCCGGGCCGCCGAACAGGGACGCTTCTTTCTTTAACGTCTCATACCCTGCTCGCAGCGCCTCCAGCCGGCGGTTCACATACTGTTTATCCAAATACAGGGCTTCATCGTCCTTATGGTCAAACTCGTACTGCTTGTTTGCCGAGGTAGAGAAAAAGCCGTTTTTGTCCACGCTCTTTCCCTGGAAAATGCTGACCCCCGCCCGGTAGACCGTGGGTTTCATTCCAAGAAGCCCGAAATTTTCCACGGCGGACCGTATCATGCGCTCAAATCCGAGACAGTAACGGATGTTCACGGTTTTTTTCCGGGAAATATCCTTTCCTGTCACCTCAAAACCGATGCGGTAACCCTCCGTATAGGTATCCGCCAGTTTTTTTACCGCGTCCGCAGACATGGCGTTAAAATGCCTTGCGGTTTCCAGTTCATTTTCCGTAATGTATTCCCCGAAATAATATAAATAGCGCAAATCCTCCAAATCGCTGTCCATAATCAGCCGCAGGGCGAAATCTTCTTCCGGACAGAGCATTTCCCGCAAACGTTTTTCCGCCTCCTGTGCCGTATAATCGCAGACAAACCAGTACAACATCTGCCGCACGTCCCCTGCCCCCGGCGCCTGCCGTTTTTCTTCCCATGCACAGACAAAGGAAGTATACACCTCCAAAAACAGTTCCATCCGTATGGTAATTTCCGCCACATCCTTTTCAAAGGCAAACGCAATCAGACTCCTTAACTCCGTATATAGGAAAGAAAGGCTCCTGCCCATGTCCGTGCCAAATACCGCAACCGCATAAGAAGGGTTGGCAAAACTGTTTTGGTAATGCTCCGGCAGGACATCTTCGTAAAGTTTGTGGTTTAACTTCTTCAGTTCTTCCATGGATGCGCGGTAAAGCCTGCCGTCTTCCACGTATTCATACACATCCGCCATTTCCGAAAGAAACGCCGCCGTTTTTCGGAAAAAGGGAACATATGTTTCTTCCACGCATTTCTCCGCCACGATTTCCTTCACACGCGCGCTTGCCAGCCGGTAGCGCTCCATAACTGCCTTTTTTTCCGCTTCCTTATTTATTCCCATATCTGAATCCGCATTCCTTTCCGTTTTCCAATCCGTTTCCGTCATTCCCGTTAAATCCCCGCATACAAAATCATGCTGATTATGGCAAGGGAAAGGAAATTCAGTCCGATGCCCAAATGGGGAAAAAGGTAATAATTATCCTTTTCCATGCGGGAAAGGACCCCCAGCACCGTTCCCGCCAGCGCAAAAAGAGTGACCAGAAAAAGCGCCGCCCCGTACTGGGGCTTTGCCTGCCCGCCGTTTTGGTAAGTCAGGTACACCGCAGCCCCGATGGACAACAGACAGATCACGCCAAGGGCCGTGGACATCATTCCCTTTTCCGGATGCCTCCTCGCCGTAAAAATATAAGCGCCCCTCATCGTTCCCTTCTGCTTTTTTTCCCGTAACATGGCCTTCCTCCGTTCTTCTGCCATAAATCCATAATTTCCAAATGAACATTCCCAAAGCGGGCGCTGCCGCTTTGGGAATGTCCATTTGACAAAATATCCTACCGTTTGTTCCGCTTTCCGTCTCTAAAATAAGAGCTTGGACCTGCCCGCCAAAAGTTTTGCCCCGCTGATAACGAGGAGCACGCCGCTGGCAACCCCGACTACCAAAACCACTACCCCTACCGCAATATTCAGGACGCCCGATCCGCCCATCAATTTATAAATCCTTTCTTCCATCCGTAATCTCCTTCCTATTTCGCACCATACTGCCCGTAATACGTATCGAGCGCCGCTTTGCACGCGTCATCAATATAGATTGTGCCATGGTACGGCTTATTATACAGATATTCCACCACTTCTTCCATGGTCACAATCGCATTGGCATCAAATCCGTACTTCTCTTTGATTTCCATAAGGGCGCTCTTTTCCCCCTGCCCTTTTTCCATGCGGTTTAAGGATACCATCAACCCCTTAATCTCCACATCTGCCTGCGCTTTTAAAATCGGAAACGTTTCTTCGATGGATTTGCCGGAAGTAGTTACATCCTCAATGATTACCACCCTATCGCCGTCCTTTAGTTTGCTGCCGAGCAAAATCCCCGTATCGCCGTGGTCTTTTACTTCCTTCCGGTTGGAACAGTACCGGACTTCTTTTCCGTACAGTCCGCTGATTGCCATGGTTGTCGCCACGCTGAGCGGGATTCCCTTATACGCCGGTCCGAACAGCACGTCAAAATCCAGCCCGTAATGGTCATGGATCGCCTTCGCGTAATATTCCCCAAGCCTGCGCAATTGTGTTCCCGTCACATATCCCCCGGCATTCATAAAAAACGGGGATTTACGCCCGCTCTTTAACGTGAACTCGCCAAATTTTAACACCTGGCTGTCCACCATAAACTCGATAAATTCCTTCTTATAACTTTCCATTTGTATAAAGACCTCCGTATTTATGGGCTTTTGAACTGTTTAAAAGCATATCTCCCTATCTTTCCATACATCCGGCCGCTTGCCCGTCACTGCCGCCGCCCCGTAAAAAAGGAAAGGAATCATTCCATATTTCCACAATTTTACCACATTTCCTTTTTATATTCAATCATTTTCGCCCTATTGTTGCAAAGCTAAAAACTTCAACCTTTACACCTTCTCACCGCACCTGTCCCGTTCCCTCAATGGTGTATTTATAGGACGTCAGTTCCTTTAACCCCATAGGTCCCCTGGCATGGAGCTTTTGGGTGCTGATACCGATTTCCGCCCCGAAACCGAATTCGAATCCGTCCGTAAACCGTGTGGAAGCATTGACATATACACAGGCGGCATCCACTTCCTTAAAAAAACGCTGCGCGTTTTCCTTATTCTCCGTAATGATTGCCTCCGAATGCTTTGTATTGTACCGGTTAATATGGGCAACCGCTTCTTCCAGGCCGGATACTACCTTCACGGACAGGATGTAATCCAAATATTCCTTTCCATAGTCCTCCTGCGTTGCCGCCACCGCATCCCCAACCAGCGCGCATACCTGTTCGTCCCCGCGCATTTCCACGTTTGCCTCCCTTAAGGCTTCGGCAAGCCTCGGAAGGAAGCTCTCCTTTACCGCCTCATGAATGACCAGCGATTCGCAGGCATTGCACACGCCGATGCGCTGTGTCTTGGCATTGAGGATGATGGGCAGCGCCTTGTCCAAATCCGCATATTCGTCCACATAAATATGACAGTTTCCGGTTCCCGTTTCGATAACCGGAATCGTGCTGTTCTCCACCACACTCCGGATCAGTCCCGCACCTCCCCGCGGAATCAGCACATCCACATAACGGTTCAGTTTCATGAAACGGGCAGCCACTTCCCTGTCCGCACTTTCGATAAGCTGTATGGCATCCCCGCTGACACGGCATCCGCATAACGCCCTGCGGATGGATGCCGTTACCGCCGCATTGGACTTAAGCGCATCGCTCCCGCCTTTTAAAATTACGGCATTTCCCGCCTTAAAACACAAACCGAAAGCATCTGCCGTTACGTTCGGGCGGGATTCGTATATGATCCCGATTACGCCAAGCGGCACCCGGACCTTGCGGATGGACAGACCATTGGGCCGTTCAAAAGCGTCCAGCACTTCCCCCACCGGATCTTCCAGTCCCGCAATCTGGCAAAGCCCTTCTGCCATCGCCTGAATCCTTTCCTCTGTCAGGCGCAGTCTGTCTACCATTCCCGGATGCATTCCGTTTTCTTCCGCCTTTCGGATATCTTTGCCGTTTTCCCGTAAAATCATTTCCGTATCATCCAAAAGCTGCCTGGCAACCGCCCGCAGCACATGGTTTTTGGTATCCGCGGACAGCCCTTGCAATTCGTACTTTGCCGCCGACGCCCTCTGTCCCATGGCTTCCAAATCCACTTCCGTTTTCATTTTCCCATCTTCCATGGCTGACCTCCTGCCTTTTTTCTCCCTATTCTTTTACTGTTTTGATATATCCATCCATTATATATAAAAAATCCATATCCATCAAGTACCAATCGCTGCCCGCC
>CANTGP010000064.1 GCA_947653315.1 uncultured Lachnospiraceae bacterium | reverse complement strand
TAATAGCAAACCATTTTCGTGGATCGGCCGCTCATAGTTTTCAATGAAAAAATTGGCCTCCCTGTTTACGAACAAAATACTTGGACTATTCCAGGTTATGGAAATGATGCTATGAAACTTGCGATAGAAAAAGCCAAATCTTTGGCATAAGTATAAATCTCCGCCCCTGCCGGGTAATGCAGGGAGAAAGCGAGATGGACATGATGGAAAATGATTATGCGGAGAAATATTTGAAGTGCTCGGATGTTCCGATTTCCGATTGTTACATGGGAAGCCACAACTGTCATACCTGCGCGCATTGCAGGAAATATGACAGGAACTTTAGGTATTTTGAGCACGAATATTGCACGTGTGCCCCCAAATCCAAGGGACAGACAGCAGGATAACCTGCTGCCTGTCCCTTTTCTAATCCCCCTTATTTTCCAGTGCTTTCCACGTTTCCTGCCCGGCAACTCCGTCAATTTTAAGCCCGTTTTCCGCCTGGAACGCCTTTACCGCTTCCAGCGTCCTGCTGCCGAATTTTCCGTCAACCGCACCCACGCCGTAGCCCTTTGCCGTAAGGCGCTGCTGGAGGTATGTAACGTCACTCCCGCGGCTCCCTTCCCTTAGTACCGGACGGTCGGAAGCGGTTTTTCCGCCCCCGCGGAGGAACAGTTCCCTTTCCGCGTCCCTCCGCCGCACAAGTCCGGGAAGCACCTTCCCGCCGCCCTTATTATACTTCGGGATGGCATCCGCGATTTCCTTCCGGCTCCGTCTGCCGTTTGCCGTAAGCTGGTCAATGCTGCCCACGTTGTAGGCAAAGGAAACAAGTGCGTCAAACTCGTTTTGGTTCCATCCGTATTCCCCGTACTTTTCCACCTTTTTTTCAAATTTTTCCAGGTCGGCAACCAGGTACGCTTCCGCCTGTGCCGCCGAAATTTTCTGCCCTTTTTTCACGTCCCCCGTATGCCCGTAACCGATGGTCCACACCCCGGCAGGACATTTGTATGCATCCAGCCTGCACCCTTCGAATTTTTTTATAAGGTCAATCCCCGCTTTTGATGTCTTCATCCATTTCCTCCTTGAAGCTACTGTATCATCCTTTCCATCCGCATCTGCCCGTAAACATCCGTGTACCCCTGCCTTCCGCCGCACCCTTCCCCGCGCAGGAGGATGCCGAGGATGCACAGGGCAACGGCTGCCCTTACTGCCGCAATGCGGTCCTCCCGCGTCATTTTTCTGCCACCTGCATTACCGCCTGTTTTACCTTGTCGTACCCGACCATCGCACCCATCCAGTTTGCAATGCCCATAAGGGCAAGGTAAACGCTGTTAAGGGCATTAAAGGGTACCCCGTAGTTTACGTAGTAAACCGCAGTCCCCCCGCACCCGACCACCAGCGCGGCGGCAAGGACGATTATGTTGGCCGCATACCTTACCCGCAGGCCGTCCAAAAATTTCTTTACCGCTTCCGTCGCCAGCGCCGTCACCGTCGCAAATACCGTTAATAGTACCAAAAATACCGTTGCCGTCATAAATCTCCCTCCGTTTCCAGCTTTTCCAGCCTGCCCATGTCTTTGTTTTTCCGGCAGTTTTCCACCTTTGCCTTCCACACGATAAAACCCGTGTGGATGCCCAGCTCCGCGTAGGCGCAGGGCGGCACCGCCGCCAGCGCGGACATGTCCGTTATGCCGAGGATGCCGCTTAAGGCGGTAAGCAGCACCACCGCGCCCACGATTACGTGCACCGCCACGAAATTATAGTAATACATCCGGTCCGTAAACCCCCGCCGGAACAGTACCCTTTTCATCAGTCGCCTTCCTGCTCCGCGACTATGTGCCTGTCGTGGTCCTTAATCTTCCGCTCCGCCTCCTGGAAGTTTTCGAACGCCTGTTCCAGTTCCCCGTTATGCTGTCCTTTTACGATTGCCTGGTAAAGCCAGAACAGCAGGCGCCCCTGTGCGTGCTGCAGTGCGTCGTTATAGGATGCCCGCACGATGCGGTTCTCCCGCCTGCGGCTGTCCTCCGCCTCGCGCCTGTCCAGCATTTTTTCAATCCGCCGCCTGACAAAGTAAACCGCCAGTCCGGCAATCCCCGCACCGCCAACAAGGCTTGTTACAAGGATTTTCATTATTTCACCAAAAATTTCAGTCCCGTTCACCGCCGTCACCCCCGGCCACCGCCTCAACCAGCCGTTCCAGGCTGCCGCCCAGCAGCCAGTTTATTATTCTGTTTATTACGCTTTGCATCCGCACCCTCCTTTCCACGGGGTCACTCCCCGTACAGAACCATTGCCTTTACCGTAAAATCCCCCAAACCGTCCATCCCCCCGCCGCTGTCCGGGTCATCGTCCGCCCACATCCTTATGGTGCATTCCCCCTGCACGCTTCCCACGTCCACGACCGATTCCAGGTTGCGCTGCATGGTAAGCTCCCCCTTCGAGTAGCCTTTTGCCAGGTATTTTTCCAGCAGCACGTTTTCCCCGCTGCATATGCTTATGTGCAGGGCTTCCCGGTTGCTGGTTTCATAATCATAGACCAGTTTAAGGAAACCGTGCCCCGTAAAATCCACCGGACCCGCCGTAATTTCCCGTTTGCCGTTGCCCGATGTAAGCAGGTCCAGCGGCAGTTCCACCGCGTCCCGCTTACCCAATTTTTTTCGCACTGTATCGGCACCTTCCGTGTACACGGCGTAAATGTCGCCGCCTTCCCGTGCGAAGGACATCCCCCCGAACTTGTCATTTACCGTTTTTACCGCCCTTGCATCCGCCACGTAACCGTCCTGTGTAACCCCCGTGCTGTTGGACACGCCTTTTGCCGCCGCCGTGCCAAGCTGCGGCCTGTCCGACAGGTCCGGGTAGCTCCCCGTAAAGGCCACGGTCTTTAAATCCCTTAACCACCGGTTTATCCATGCAAAAAGCCTTCCCGGCCTTGACCCGCTTTCCAGCAGTTTCCTTTGTGCCGGTTCCGCTTCAAACCGGACCGTGCCCCCGCCCGCATCCATTATGTTTTTCTTTTCCGCGTCCGTTAAAAACTGGTGTCCGGCATCCGTCTCCACATTTTCCGCCAGTACCCCGAACGGAATCAGGTATACCCTCCCTTCATGTTTTTCCCATACCCCGCTGGTTGCATTTTTATCCATTCCCGTCCTCCTGTCTACATGGTATACAGGGACACCGACTGTATGTTGTACGTCCCCGCGTCATTCCTCCCGCTGTTTGCGTTGTCGGGAAAAAGCTGGAAATTTGCCACGCCCCCTATCCCCGACACGTCAATTATGGCCGTCAGCCCTGCCGTTGCCAGCGCCGATCCCGCACTGTACCCTTTCGGTATGTACTGCTGGCGGTAAACCGTGCCGCCCCGGTATACCTTTGCCACGCACGCCTCACGGTTTGCCGACGTGTATCCGTAGCATATTTTTAAAAACAGCGCCCCGGCAAAATTTATGTCCCCTGATGTTACAATGGTTCCGCCGTTCCCCGACAGCACCGATAAGGAAAGCGCCGTCTCCTTAAGCCTTGCGGCTGCCGCCCCGGCACTGTACCCCGCCTTGTAATTTGCGCTGTTTACGTTTGTCCTCGCATCCGCTGCCGTTACACCGGCGCTGTATCCCGCCTTATAGTTCGCGCTGTTTGTGTTCACCCTTGCGTCCGCAGCCGTTACCCCCGCATTGTACTGCGCCGTGCAGTCCGCACCGGTCCCTGTTATCTTCGCCCCCTTTACCCATGCCGTTTTCCCTTTCGTAAGGTTTGCCGCCACCGCCGTCGCGTCCGTCTGTCCGGAAAGTGCCGCCGCCGACACCTTCCCCTTCCCGTTATGGTATCCCGCCGGTATGGTGTAGGACCCGCCCGCATTTAAGGAGGACGTTACGGCTCCCCTGTTTGCCATGGTTCCGGTAATCCCCGCGCCCGACGCGTTGCTGAAGGTACACCCCGCAAGGACCTGTCCCGCCGTCGCAGTCCCCGACGGGAGGGTTATGGATGCAATGTTGTCCGCCATTACCCGGAATTCCGCGTCCGCCGCCGTCTCCACCCCCCTGCCGGTAATGGCGGCGGCAACCAGTGCCTTCCCGTTACCGGCAGACTGAAAAACCTCCTCTATCCTCGCCGCGTACCCGTCCCACTTATCCTGCTTTGACTGCGTGACATGCAGCGCCGTGTTGGCATTGTGCGCCTGTACCTCCGCGTCGCTCGCCCTGCTGCCGATTGCCGCCTGCAGTGCCTCCACCACGTCCGCGTTTTCCGCCATCGCGTCCGCTATTTCTTTCAGGGTGTCCATGGTTTCCGGCGCGCCGTTTACCAGCGCCGCAACCTGCATGTCCGTATAGCCGGTTGCCTGCATGTACGTGGCATCCGCATACTCCCTGGCCGTTTCCAGCGCATTACGCGCGCTCCCTTCCGCATCCGCGCCGACTTCCGCCGCCGTGTATTCCGGCTTCGTTTCCCGCAGCGCCCACGCCGCCACTGCCGCCTTTTCCAGCAGGCGGTGCGCCACGCGGTCCGCAAGCTCGTCCAGCAGGCGCTGCACCGTGGTTTCCCCTCCCCCCGCCAGCCCGTGCGTGTCACCCGCGCTTGTCTCCCCCGCCGATGACTCCGGCACGATCGGTTCCCCTCCCGCATATAACTGTCTTGCCTCCATGCCGTCCTCCTCCCTTCTTAATACGGCATCCTTCCCACCTTAAAGCGGATTTCGTTTTCCTCCATCCCCTCCTCCGTGGTCCCTATGGTTACTTTTCCGTTTTCCCTTATCTTTGCCCATACCTTGTCAATGTCCGCCTTGGTGGCGGTCGTGACGTAAGGGTCAACAAGCAGCTCAACGGAATCACCGCTTACCAGTGCTATTTCCATTACCAGCCGCAGTTCATTGATTGCCCCGTCCATCATGGTAACTTTCGGTGTCTCCGGTATGTTCCCGACCGCTATCATCCGGTTTTCCCTGTCGAACACCGCAATTTCCCTTATGGTAAACCCGCCCACGGTCCCGGGGCAGACCGCCGTGACCTCCAGTATGTTCGCCGCCTCCGGGTTCACCTCGCACGAATTTATGTTCCCGCGCCACAGCTCGTTTTTAAGTTCCGTCATTCCCGTGTCCGGCCTGTAATACTCCCCCCCGCCGTCGCCCACGGCAAATTCCGTTATGACTACCTTCCTTCCGTTTTTCACGGCATCCATCATCAGTATGTTTCCAAGGTCCGTGACGATGGAACAATATTCCCTGTCCGTCTCATGTACCGTAACGCTTCCCATTCCGCCATCCCTTTCTTTTTCATGTTTTCCAGCCCTGCACCCTTACCACGCTTCCGTTTTCCGTCAGTATGCGGATTTTCCCGCCGTTTTCCCCCTCAATGTATACGTCCGCATCCGTTATTTCATCCCGTGCCTGCAGGTGCACGGCATCCTCGTAAATTACCGCTGCCGCCTGCCTGTCTTCCGTTTCCGCCTCCACGCGTTCCGCAAGCCTTGCCTTTACCTTTACCGTGTTCCCGATCCCCCCTGCCGCTACCGTCCGGACCTTCACGTCCGCATGGTGCCGGAACACCACCGCCTCCAAATGCGACCTCGTGTTTTTTACCCCGCGCAGGGATTTCAGGAATTCCGTGTATTTTTCCATGGATATGTCCTGGTCCGTGACTTCCACCAGCAGCCGGAACAGGTACGGGTCCGATGCATACTGGAACCATTCCTCCACCCGTGCATCCTTAAAGACAAAATCCGTCAGTTCCTTTACCGTGGAAAGCGTCCCCGCCCTGTAATACCACGGGAGGGTTTTCTTCACCATCCGTCTTTTTTCATCCAAATCCAGCCACGGGCCGTAATATTTTGTCCGCAGTTCCACCGCCAGCAGGTCAATGGTTTCTTCGTCCAGCAGGTCAACGGCGGCATATACCCCCGCCTTCCGTGCGTACCCCAGCATGGCCTTCATGGCGTTGGACACGGCATAACCCACGGCTTCCACCAGCGGGTCCGATTTTATGTTGTCCGGCAGGATGTCCGTCACCTTCCCGTCATGCAGCCTAATCACGTTCCACACCCCCGTATTCCACGCGCTGTCCCTCCATTACGGCAAGCCCCGTGTCCCCCACGACGGTAAACACCGGTTCCCTTACCACTGCCCGCTTGGCCCCCGCCTTTACGACCATGTAATTCAGGTAGGACGGGTTTATGTCCCTGCCTATCTGTTTCCTCTGCCAGTAGGCAAACCCCCGTACCGCTTCCTCCACGTTTTTCCGTACCGCCTCGGTCTTCCCCCTGTCGCTTTCGTTAATCCAGTATTCCACGTCCACCCGGTACGGGACCGTTTCGGGTGCCCCCACCGTTACCCTGTCCGTCAACGGACGGCGTTCCCCGTCCGCCAGGAATTTTTCCATCCCCGCCACCGTTTCCGGCGTCGGTATTTCCCCGTCATTTACGGTAAACCTAATGTCCACGTCCCCCGGTGACGGTGACGTCACCATTACGTCCGTAACGGACGGGCTGTATGTCATCGCCCAATACCTGTACGCGTCATCCGGTCCCGCCACGGAATACCTGGACGGTGCCAGGTAAATCCGCTCCGCAAGGCTTTCGTCACTTTCCTTCTCCGCTCCCCCGGACGTTCCGGATATGTTGGACACTTCCGCCACGTATGGGATTTTGTCCACAAGGGTCCTTATGCTTCCCGCCTCGTACCCGTTCCCGGCCGCCCCGGCTTCCGTGCAGACCGCCGGTATGTCCGCCGATGTTTCCCCCGGCCGGACCATGCCGTCCCCCTCCGTGCAGAAAAACACGTTCCCGCCCGGCGTGACCCGTGTCCCCGCCCTTATTTCCGTCACGCCCGCCGACGGTCCCGACAGGGTAAACCGTACCACCGTCCTTGCCGGTTCCGCCGGGTTCCGCTTAATCCCCTTCAGTGCCCCGAGGTTTTCAAGGAAATCCCCGTATGAGTATTTCAGGAAGGACTGTTTGGCGGCACTGTCTATGTACTGCATCCCCTGGTATATCTGCAGCGCCGTCGCATACAGTACCAGCCTTACCGGGTCCGCCTCCGCAAGCCGGAGTTCCCTCCCCGTGGTTTCCGCGTATTTTTCCTGGAAATCCCTTACCATCCGGTCCTTCATGTCCCCGAGTGTCATGCCCTCTATGAAATTAATGTCCGGGTAATTTTCCAGTTCCTTCAGCCCCATGCCCCTTCCCCCTTCCCGAGAATGATTACGGGGCGCATTTCACCGCCTTCCCCGTCAAATTCAAATTTTACTTCCTTAACCTTTACCCTTTTTTCATACATCCGCGTTTTCCTTATGACCTCAAAACTGTACTCCTGCTGTGCCACGGGAAGCGGGCTGTCAATAAAATCCCAGCTTATCCCGAAATCCCGGTCGAGCGGCTGGCTGCCCGCCCTTGTCGCATACAGGGTTTCCAGGCACCTCATGATGTCCTCCCTTTCCGGGGAATCATAGTCAAACCTTATTTCCGCATTTCCTGCCGCAAACATTCCGCACCTCCCTACGTGTACTCCTCCATCGTCACGGTTACGGATGCCTTTGCCAGTTCCCCGCCCCCGTATACCGTGTCCCATGCCTCGCTCACGGCGGTAACGGCAAAACGGTTCATGCCCACCGCCCTGCCCCCTATGACAAGGTAGTCCACCTTCCCTTTTTCCACCATGTCCTCCAGTTTTTCCAGCATTTCACGCGGACGTACCCCGTACACCGCGTGGAATGTCATCTTAAAGGACACCTTCCGCCTGGAAGGGCCGTTAAACTCCGCCTTTTCCTTCTTCCCGATCACGGCATGGCTTCCCCACCTGCCGCTTACCTGCTGCGTAAAATCCCGGAACGCGAGTATGCGCCTGTCGCTTGTCTCAAAAATGATTTCCCCGTATTTCCCGACCATGCAGTCCCCCTATTTCCTTGCCGACCTGTCACCGTCCAGCGCTTCCAGCCGTTCCAGCACGGAGGAAAGCGTCGTCCGGAATTTCCCGTCTTCCAGCCTTACGTCCCTTTCCGCCTTTATCCCGGCATCACGCCCCGCCGACATCCCCATGTTTCCGCCCGCGCCCATTTCCATGGATTCCGCGGCATTTACCCTCATGTTTTCCCCTGCTTCCATCCCCATGTCCCCCAAGGTTTCCAGCCCCATTTTTTCCAACAGCGCGGACAGCGCACCGGATTCCATGGATACCCGCACGCCGCACGCCACTTCCACGTCAATGTCCCCGCCTTCCATTCCTTCCACGCATACCCTGCCGAGGACTGCCCCGTGTTCCGGACTTTCAAAGGCCGTCCTTATGTTTGCCGCAATGCACACCTCCGGTCCCTCAAGGTCCGTGCGGTCCACGCCGTGAAGGAGGACTGCCGGTGCCCTGACAAGGTATTCCCCCGTTTCCCCGTCGAAGCGCACGTATGCGGCGCCCTTTTCCCTCGAAAGCTCCTTGCGGTACAGTCCCCTCCCGGATTCCGGCGGGGTGTTCTTCCCGTTCCACATGGGGCAGATCACCACGCCCCGGCTGCTCCCGTTCGACAGGTGCCCGACAAGCACGCTGTCACCCGGTTCCGGCATGGAATATTCGCGGTTAAAATTTGCATACGGCAGTTTTGCCGTAACGGCATCCGCCTTGTCCTTATACACCACCTGCATCATCCCGGTTTCGTAATCGACGCTTGACACTTTCCCTACCCTTAGTCCCGTTTTCCTCATACTTCCGCCTTCCCTTCCGGCACCGTCAGCACGGTCCCGGGGTAAATCCAGTGCCCGTGGCTGGAATCCTTTTTCCCGTGTTCCTTTGCCGTGTTTTCTATGGTTTCCCTGTTCGCCGCATATATTTCCTCATACTTCATCCCGCTCCCGCAAAACTGCGCCGCAATCCGCCAAAGCGTGTCCCCCGCCACGACGGTATACGTTCCTCCCGCCGCCGCGCGCCCCGCCGCCTGTTCCGCGCCCATTACGGATGCATCCTTTATCCTCGGCACGACGCGGTGCATTTCCAAATCCGTCTGGCAGGCGCTTCCCCCGCCTTTTTTGGTGGAAGCCCTGTCCACGTAGTACTTGCCGTTTATTTTCCCGCCCAGCCCCGTGACTTCCACGCAGGTCCCGGCAAGTATCCTTATGTCCGTTTTCATGGTTATTTTCATCGTGACGGCCTTTTTGTTCTCATTGTTCAGTTTTGCTGCAGCCTTCCGCTGCGCGTCGGCAATGCTGTCCGTGTTTTCGTTTATTTCAAGGATGCGGCTCCCGCCGCCCACCGTCACGTGGTATTCCTCCTCATTGTTCGGGTCGGTAAAACGGATGGCCGCACCCGTGTAGGTACCGGCCACCGTGGAGTTGTAGCTCCATTTGGACATGTCCGTCTCGTCAACCGTCCTGACCGGTGCCCTGTTTTCATAGGTTTCCTCGTCAAAAATGATGATTCTGTTGGCATACACCTTCATCGCCAGCCCGTAATCCGCACAGACGGAATAAAGGAACTTGCAGTCCGTCTGTTCGTTCTGTTCGATTATCTCCACCGGGATTTCATCCGCCTCATAATAAAGTGTCACGCCAGCCCGTCCAGCAATTTCCTGCGCAACCTGCCGGACGGTAATGCCCTCCCATGTCTTCGTCCTGGCCTGCGAATTAAACGGTTCGTCCCGCGGTATGGATACCGCCCCAAGGCTGCACTTTAACGGCCTGCCGCTGAATGACATGTCGTCAAGCTCAAATTCCCCGCAGTACAGCCTTTCCGCCGTCCCGTCCGCGTCCCAGTTGTACAGTGCAAGCACCGCCTCCATCCGGTCGCCCTTGGAGGGCATCCATGCATCCATCCACTGTTTTCCCGTGTCATGCATCCCCAGCTTTATCCGGTCGCTTTCCCCGGACGCGATGTCCTCATAGGTAAAACTTTCCACGTATTCGTTCAGCGGGGTGGTTATGTCCTTTCCCCCGTACATAATTTCCACTTCCGCCCTTCTTGCTTCTTCCATAACCTACCTCCATGGCGGTATGCCGTCCCTTGCCTTTGGCAGTTCCGGCGTTTCCATCCTTATCCCTGCCGGAAAAACGAAAATGTCCAGCAGGCGCGGGTTACACTGCATCAGGTAATCCGCATGTGTTTCCTTCCCGTACACTTCCCGTGCTATCTCGTCCCATGCCTGGCCCTGCCTTGTCGTGTACACGCCTTCCTCCTTTCCGCTTCCGCCGTCAGTAAAAATTGTACCTTTCCATGTCCCTTGCCTTCCTGTCGATTACGGATTCCACGAAATCCCCGAATTCGCCGAACATTTCCCTTATGACATCCTTTATCCTTTCCGTGTCTGCCCCTGTACCGTCAATGTTCAGTACCGGGCTGAATACGAACCTGTTGTTTTCCTCCCTGTTTTCCATTGCGTTTAACGTGCCGCCCTGTGCGCCGCCTCCCGCCAGCCTGTCCGCCATCCCCTTCAGGCTGCCGCTGCCGTCAGGCGTGCCAAGCAGTTCGCCCGTCTTACGCCAAAGGTTCCATGCGTTCCGGGAACCGTCCAAAGGTATGACGGATTCCGGATAACCGCCTTCCGCCAGCCACGAAATGGTCGGTGCCGTAACTATCCCTCCGTCCGCATGTCCTTCTATCCCCAGCCTGCCGCCGGTGGAAAGGCGGGTTTTTAACGGAAGGCCGTCCATTTTTATGTCCGGGTTCAACTCCACTTCCATGTCCACGCTTATCGGTGCCTGGAATTCCGTCTCCAGTTTCCGCCTTGTATACGTATGTATGTCCCCGACTGCGGCATCCACCGTGTCCGTGTTTCCCCTTATGGATTCCGCCAGTTGTTCCGGTATGTATGCACCTTCCCCCAGCTTCTTCCTTATTTGATACCCGTGTCCCGTACTTTCATTTGCGGTCATCCCAAGCGCCGCGTATATGTTTTCATAATCCCCCGCAAGTACGCTTGCCGCACCGCCTTTCCTTATTATTGTTGCTATATCCGTTGTTACCATTATTGTTGTTAGAGTTACCGTTG
>CANTGP010000063.1 GCA_947653315.1 uncultured Lachnospiraceae bacterium | reverse complement strand
GGAAAGTGAAACTTTTTTTGGGGTCTAATCGTATTCCTTATAGATGGGAAATGTTAGAGCATGTTTGCGGCAGGGGAAAGTCGGTAAGGGAGGAGACTTATGGAAGTTGGCAGCAGGATAAGTAAGATGCAGGCGCTTTCCGCAGTGCGGGGAACGGGGGCGGTAGAAAACGGTGGAATTGGAATAGGGAAAACCGGGAAAAGCGGAATTACGAAGGTAGGTCAAACTGCCGGAATGGCCGGAATGGGTGGAGCAGGAGAAACAGAGTTCCGTGATTACCTGAAAGATGCCATCCAAAAAAACCAGGCGGTTTTCCAGGAAGGCGGGGATGTGGTGATGGGGTATCCTCCCCTTATGGCAGCAAAGTACGGTGTGGATATGGCAAAGCCGGTGGAAGACATGACGATGGACGAATATAAACGGTATATCTGTAACCGGGTGTCGGCGCTTTCTGTCAGTACGGGTATGAGGATTGGCGGTTCAGGGGTTTTGGTTTTTAAGGAAGAAGCCTTTGAAAGCATGAAGGGAAACCGGGAGTATGAGGAAGCCGTTTTGGGGATGCTGGCGGAAAAATGTGCGGAGGAGGTGCCGACGGACGGCTTCCATACGCCAAAGGTAAGTTATCAGGTGATCGGTGCAAGCATGGAAGAAAGCTATGGCGCGGAGATTCCGGTGAAAAATTACGGGCTGTCGGCGGGATTAACAGGTTTCGCCATGGCTTCGGGACTGGCGGGACAGAATCCCTTGTATGGTCTGACGGGGATAAACGGTTCCCTGTATGGTCTGACGGGGATAAACGGTGCTTTGTATGGTTTAACGGGGATAAACGGTTCCCTGTATGGGCTGATGGTTCAGAACGGTGCTTTGTATGGTTTGACGGGAATGGGGGATTCTTTGTACGGGATGGCAGGTTCTTTATATGGAATGGCGGGACTTGGCGGCTATCCACTGGCGGGCGGGAGCGGTTTCCTGTCAGGAGTGGCGGGGATGCCATCCGCATATGGGGCATCCGGCAGCGCGGTAAACCGCTCCAATATGGTAAATGCCTACCGGAAGACGTTGGAAGGAAAAAGCGGGGATACAAGTATCCGCAGGTATATGGAAAACCGGAGGAAAAATTAAGTTTGCGTCCGCGCTGCATACGCAAACGGGTATGATACTTAAATTTTTAACGGAAAGGCAGCGCAGAAATGAGGGTAAACATGAATGTAAATGGATTCAGCCAAAAAGAATACGGATGGAAAGAATACGGGGCGCAGGCGGCGGCAGGCAGCAGGAGGCAGGCGTCAGGAACGCAGGAGGGCGGACGGTTTGCGGCAGAGTACGCAAGGACATCGGCAAAGAGCGCGCAGGCAGGTACGCCGCGCAAATGGGATGTTACATGCAGCAGCACAAATGTGGTTCTGCACGGGGCGGACAATTTGGAGGGCGAGGTAGTGACCGCTTGGGCAAACGTTGTGTCGGGAACATCAATGACCGTATATAAGCCCCAGGGATTTGATCCGGCAAACCCGGTTTATAAAGTAAAAATGTGGGATGCATCCGGTAAGGAGCAGGAATTTATGGTGGATATTTCCAAGGTAAACCCTATGGACTGCAATACCATAGAAATGTATGCTTACAGTGCCCACTTAAGCGACAGCGGGGAATGCCCGGATGCTTTGGAACGGTTCCTGATGGCTCAGGCGCATTACAGGGATTCCATTGCCAATTACGGCTGCAAGAACCTGTTTGACCGGACCAACTGGCTGCAGGTGGTGAAGGACGTGATGCAGATGCAGTATAAAGCGGGGAACTTGAAGGGATATTTGGAGTATAAGGGATTTTTGGGTTTTCTGATGCGGAAAACATCGGAAAAAAAGGATTTGGTGGAGCGGACGCTGGATGAAAAGAAGGTGGATACCGATATACAGGTGAAGCCGGACGGGTCGAGGGTATTGGTAATGACAAGACAGATCGGCGGAATGTCCACGACCACCAGCATGGAGATTTCCAAACCCACGCAGATGCCGAATGATACGAAGGCACAGGAGGATGCCGTAATGGGAACGGATGCCGGATGGCAGGATACGGGTTCGCCGGACAGTAACCGTTAGGAATAGCCGAAAAATAACTGAAATGCCGGAAAGGTCAAAACCCTGCTGCTTAGCAGCGGGGTTTTTGACAGGAATAGTTGCAGAAATCTTTTGTTCATGAGGGCTTAACGGATCCAATGAATAAAACTTACGTTTCCTGCAATAATAAAGGGTAATAAGCGGAGGGATGGCAATGGCACAGGAAACTCTTTATTTGAAGGCGGAACGGAATGTGGAAGTTACGGAGGAGGATGTATTTTTAAAGGATGTGGCGAAGGTGTACTGCAAGGACGCCCATATTGCGGCGAAAGTAAAGGCAATTAAGATACACCGCTTCGGGAAGGGGGAACAGAAACGGCAGGTATTCAGTATCCTGAAGCTCATTGAACTGATTACGCGGCAGTGCCCGGAAGTAGACGTACAGAACATGGGGGAGACGGATGTACTGGTGGAGCTTGTGAATGTGGATAAGCATAAAGGGGCGGTGCAGGTACTTAAGGTGGTTTTCGTGGCATGCATCAGTTTTTTCGGTACGGCGTTTACCATTATGGCATTCCATAACGATGTGGGGATTAACCAGGTATTCGGTAAGGTGTATGAACTGGTAATGGGACAGCAGGCGCCAGGTTATTCCGTCTTGGAATTTACGTATTCCATTGGATTGGCAGTGGGAGTTACGGTGTTTTTTAACCATATTGGTGGCAGGCGGATTACGAAAGACCCTACGCCCATAGAAGTGGAGATGCGTGTCTACGAAAAAAATGTGAACGATGCGCTGATTGAAACGGCGGACAGGGAGGGGAAGACCATTGATGTATCTTAAGCAGTTGTTTTTGGCGCTTGTGGGATGCAGTTTCGGAGTGTTTGCGGCGGGCGGCGTTTTTACGGTGCTGATTTCGGTCGGGTTGATTCCTCGGTTTGCAGGGAAAATGCATGTAAGCAAAAAGGTTTTTTTGTTTGAGGAAGCGGTAGTGTTCGGCGTCATGGCGGGGACTTTTTTCAGCGTCTTTGACCGGTATGGGAAAATCGGGGAATTTGTCCGGGAACGGCAGCTTTTCGGAATGGGAACGGATGCTTTGTGGGACGGGGCAGGCACGGCGGTGGTGATGGTATTCGGGCTGTTTGCCGGAATCTTTGTAGGCTGCCTTGCCCTTGCCATTGCGGAAATGCTGGATACTATTCCTATTTTTGCGCGCAGGATCGGTTTCCGGCACGGGCTGGGTATCGTAATCCTGTTCATTGCCTTGGGGAAAGCGGCAGGGAGTCTGCTTTATTTTATAAAGGCGGTTTACCTGTATGGCGGAATGTGAGCGATTTCCGTTTCCAGTCAACAACCCCGCTGCAAGCAACGGGGCATCAATCTTCCAGCGCTGCAAGCAGCGGGGTATTGACCCTCGCGGCAGTCGCCAAATATCCGCACAAGTGCGGCTACTTGGCTCGTTGCTCGCGGGAATAAATCCTTACCGCACAGCCGCAAAAAGGATATCGGCAAGGTATAATAATATCATGACAATCCCTTCCGCACGCCGGACGGATTCCCTGCTTAAGGAAAACAGGAAGGCAATGACGCTGACAGCGAGCAGGATGAACAGGTCATAAACGGAGGCGGCATTTACCGTAACCGGATGGATGGCGGCGGAGAGTCCTAAAATGAAAAGGACATTAAACAGGTTGGAGCCGATGACGTTCCCGATGGCAAGCCCTGTTTCCCCCTTTTTCGCGGCGACGACGGAAGTCACCAGTTCCGGCAGGGAAGTGCCGACGGCTACGATGGTCAGTCCAATCAGGGTTTCCGACATGCCCATGGTATGGGCGATGGCTTTTGCACCGTAAACGACCGCCTGTCCTCCGCCGATAATCAGGATGAGACCGACGGCAATCAGGAGGGCGCATTTCCAAACCGGGAGACAGGTTCCCGGTTTTTCACTTTCCGGGTGTTTCCTGGCATCCACTATCAAATACAGGATGTATGCCAAAAAGACGGCAAACAGGAGGATGCCCGTAAGACGGCTTACGGTTCCCGCGGTATCGTCCATGCCAATCCGTAACAGCCTGCCGGAACGTATGGCGTCTGCTCCCGTCATAACCAAAAGCAGGAGCGTAGCGGCTATGGACAAGGGAAAATCCCTGCGGATGACTTTTTTATCCACCGGCACGGTATGGATGACGGCACAGATGCCCAATACGCACAGGAGGTTAAAAATATTGGAGCCGACCACATTGCTGAGAGCGATTTCGTTGGAGCCCTGGAGTGCGGCGGAAAGGCTTACGGCAAATTCCGGGGCGCTGGTTCCCAGGGCGACAATGGTTAAACCGATGATTAACGACGGCACTTTGAAGTTTTTGGCGAGGGAGGAACTGCCGTCCACAAAGCAGCCTGCGCCTTTGATGAGGGCGGCAAATCCGACCGTGAGAAGTAACAGATGCAGGAATAGCATTTTTAAGGCTCCTTTCTTATCTTGATTTTGGAAAACAAAAAAAGTCTATCATGTTCCGGTTCCGCCTGCAAGCGGCGGAGGAAAATTTTACATAAATTTTACAACCGCATCTCCCTGCTTTTACAAAGGGATGTTATGCTACGGAATGTAGAAAAAATTGGAACTATGCCGGAAAGTACTTTCGGGTGTGTTTTGGCATACGGGTACCGGCAGAATGCCGGAATACCGGAACAGGAGGATTGGGGATGGATGTGTTTCAGTTAATCGGTATGGTCGGCGGGTTGGCTCTTTTCCTTTACGGAATGCACCTTTTAGGGGAAGGGCTTGCCAAATTATCCGGCGGCAGATTGGAAGCCGTACTTGCCAAAATGACGGATAAGCCCTTAAAAGGAGTATTGCTTGGCGCGGCGGTGACTGCCGTCATACAGTCTTCTTCCGCAACGACGGTTATGGTGGTGGGGTTTGTCAATTCGGGCATCATGCAGTTGAAACAGGCGGTGGGAATCATCATGGGTGCGAATGTGGGAACCACGGTGACTTCTTGGATTTTGAGCCTTGCCGGTTTGGAGAGCGGTAACGTCCTGATTCGTATGTTAAAGCCGGAAAACTTCGCTCCGCTGCTGGCGATGGCGGGCGTGGTGTTTTTGGTGTTCGGTAAGGCGGAGCGGAAGAAGGTTGTGGGAAGCATTTTGTTTGGCTTTGCCGTATTGATGATGGGAATGGATATGATGAGTGCGGCAGTGAAGCCGTTAAAGGACGTGCCGGAATTTACGGGGCTGTTTGTGGCATTTTCCCATCCGGTCGTGGGGATGCTTGTGGGAACCGTGCTGACAGCCGTAATACAAAGTTCTTCCGCTTCCGTCGGGATTCTTCAGGCGCTTTGCGCCACCGGTGCGGTTCCTTATTCGGCGGTGCTTCCCATCATCATGGGGCAGAATATCGGAACCTGCGTGACGGCGCTGTTAAGTTCCGTCGGCGCCAGCGTGAATGCTAAACGGGCGGCTTTCATCCATCTGTATTTTAACCTGATCGGAACGGCGGTGTTTATGGCGGGATTTTATTTGGTGCATTATTTTATTCCTTTCGGTTTTTTGGAGCAGCCCGCCACGGCGGTGGGAATCGCGTTTGCACATTCCTGCTTTAATTTATTTTCCACCATCATCCTGCTTCCGTTCGCGGGAGGGCTGGTGGCATTGGCGGAGGTCAGTATTTCCGGCGGCGGGAAAGGCGGAGAAGGGAAAGAAGGGATTCCGGTGGAATTGGCCGCACTGTCCAATATGGATAAGCGTTTTCTGGAAAATCCGTCGTTTGCCCTGATGCAGTGCCGGAAAACGGCGCAGTCCATGCTGGAACTGGCGGAAACCACGTTCCGGGGGGCGTTCGGGCTTTTGTTTGATTACAGTGAGGAGAAGATGGGGAGAGTGAGGGATTTGGAGGATTATGTGGACCGGTATGAGGAGGAAATCAACGATTATATGTCCAGGCTGGGAGCGAATCCTTTGTCGGAGACGGACGTGAAAGAACTGTCATCCATGCAGCATCGTGTGGGAAACGTGGAGCGTATCGCCGATTATGCTTTGGGAATCGCCATTAACCGGGGGAAAATGGAAAAAAAGAAGTTGGCTTTTTCCAAAGAGGCGGAAAAAGAGCTGCGGGAATGCGGCAACATTGTACTGGAACTGATGCGCCGTACGATGGAATACTGGGAATCTCCGGATGATTTAAAGGCGGACGGCATGCTCCAACTGGAAACGGAAATTGCGCAATTGAAAAGGAAAATCATGAAGAACCACAGGAAGCGGCTGAAAAAAGGGGAGTGCAGTGTGGACCTTGGCTTCCTGCTTTCGGATATCCTGCTTGGGTTCGAAAAAGTGGCGCAGCACAGCGCCCAAATCATGGATGCGGGGTAGTGTGGAAGCGGATACGGATGGTGGTTCCTGTGTTTTCCTCGCTTTCCAGCGTCAGGTCCGCATGATGGACTTCGGCGATGTGTTTTACGATGGCGAGTCCCAGCCCGGTTCCGCCCGTTTTCCGGGAGCGGCTTTTGTCGACGCGGAAAAAGCGTTCAAAGACACGTTTCTGGTGCTTTTGCGGGATACCGATACCGTCGTCGCGCACGGTCAGCCCGTCCGAAACAGTGATCCATACGTGGCCGCCTTTTTTATTGTAGCGGATGGCATTGTCGCAGAGGTTGCAGAGCATTTCCTCCAAAAGTGCTTTGTCCCCGTCCAGCCATAACGTTTTTCCGGATAAGGAGAGGGTGACGCCGTGTTTTTCCGCAACCGGGGTCATGGTTTGGATACAGCGGGCGGAGAGTTCGTACAGCTCCACCGGTTCGGTGGATAGGTTCTGTCCGCCGGCGGCATCCAGCTCGGACAACTGTAAGATGTCGTTAATGAGGGACAGGAGCCTTTGGGCGCTGCCATGGATTTCCGCCGCAAAATGCCTTGCTTCTTTTTTGGATGCCATTCCGGTGGCTATCAGTTCCGCATAGCCGGAAATGGAAGCTAACGGGGTTTTTAATTCATGGCTGACATTGGCGGTAAATTCCTGCCGGATTTTTGCGTTTTTTACCATTTCCTCATGCTGGGAGCGGATTAAGGACAGAAAGGGCGCAAGTTCCTTGTAAGTCGCCGCATCCTGGGGAGCATCCAAGTGCTGTGCCATTTGTTCAATGGGCAGTACAAAAGATTTCGTGAGGCGTGTGGCAATCCACAGGCAGAATACGAAGGAGAGGGCGGCGATGAGGAACGTCACGGGCAGGGTGTTTTGGTAAAGATGCCAAATGCTGCCTGCCTGTTTTGCGATACGCAGGATGGTTCCGTCTTCCATGGTCTTGGCATGAAAAAAGATATTCTGTTCCATGGTCTCGGATTTTCGGATGCAGGAGCCTTCGCCGTTTTGCAGCGCCTTCACGATTTCGGGACGTTTCCCGTGGTTATCCAGGGAGGCGGTTACATAGCTGTCATATAAGACAGAACCGTCCGGGGCAATCCAGGTGATGCGCAGTTCATTGTCCGGCCGCAGGAATCCCTGGTTTTTCATTTGGGTTAAGAGGTCTAAGTCGTCCATGATATCCGCAAAGGAGGAAAGTTCCGAAAAGACTTCTTTTTGGAACAGCCGGTAGGAGATGACGGACGTAAAAAAGACCGTCAGGAAGATGGAGACTGCCGTAACGAATAAAAAGTTTAAGTTTATTTTTTTTGCCATGGGTGTTCTCCTTCCTCTGCGGGGGAGTTTTTTTCTTCCGCCAGATATCCTACGTTCCGCACGGTTTTAATATGGATGCCTTCGTCCCCGAGTTTCCGGCGCAGCGTTTTGATATGTACGTCCAGCGTCCGGGATTCCCCGATAAAATCCGTTCCCCATACGTTTTCCATCAGGACGTCCCTGGTCAGGACGATTCCTGCGTTGCGGATGAGAAGGGAGAGAAGTTCGTATTCCTTATAGGTCAGTTCCACCGGTATTCCGGCTGCTTCGCAGGAGCGGCTGGCAGGATGGAGAGTAATGCCCGAAAGCGTCAGGGAGGTGTCCGGGGTGGGGGGAGACGTTCTGCGGAGGAGCGCTTTCACCCGTGAAATCAATTCCATGACGCCGAAAGGTTTGGTAATATAGTCGTCGGCGCCGGAATCCAGTCCTTTGACTTTATCGATTTCGGCGGTTTTGGCGGTTACGAGGATGATGGGGAGGTGTTTGGTGGCGGCATCGGAGCGCAGCTTTTTTAAGACATCGATGCCGTCTTCGTCGGGCAGCATGATATCGAGCAGGATAAGCGCCGGGATTTTTTTGCGGACGGCTTTCCAAAATCCGGCGGCATGTGCAAAATCTTCGGTTTTATAGCCGCTGTTTTTTAAGGCGAAGGATTCGATTTCGCGGATGTTGGCATCGTCTTCCAGGATGTATATAAGGCTCATGTGGTTTACCTCGTGCTGTGGATTTGACGGAAAAAGTTTGAAAAATGCCGAAAAGAGGGGGCAATCCAATATCCCGAAAAAGGCAGGTTTCATGCGGAGTGCATTTTCCGGGATGACAGGAGCCAAATTTATGCGGGGATGTCAGTAATCCTGCGTGGGGAAAACCCCCACATAAAATTCTGCAGTTCAAACAGGTCTGCCTGTACGGTGGAATGTTCCCTTTTCATTGCATCCCTGTTTTGCCCCTCCGCCTGCTCCGGTTCTTTGATGCGGAGTACGGGTTCCTGCCGGTCCGTTTCGGGAATGGCATCCGTTGGAAAAACCTGTTCTTCGGGGATATCCATATCAGGCAGATCAAAATCTGTCCGGATATCCTCCGGCGCACCGGAAACGACGCGGTTATATTGCGGCTGGTAAGAATAGGACGGCAGGTAAGCGCCTATTCCCCCGATTGCAAATGACATGTTTTGTTACCTCCTTTTTTCGTGTGTTTCTTTCTGCTTTTTACAGTCTGCATCTTTTCCGTTGCATCTGCTACCGTAAATATTATAGAAAAGAAGGTACTGCGTCAATATGTTGGACGGAAACTTTACCTATATTTTACATTGCCGCCGTGTGGCATTTTGGAGGAAATATAAATAATCTTTTTGTCCAACTATGTTTTGGGCTTCCGGCCGGGAAAAATTTCTGATATATTAAAAGGGATAAATAATGGAAAACCGATGTTTTGGAGATGCCGGGAAGTTGCGGGAGGAAATGAGGTATGATACGTGCGGTGATTTTTGATATGTTTGAGACTTTGATAACCCATTACCGGTGTCCGGTATATTTCGGGGCGCAGATGGCAGAAGATGCGGGAATTCCGGCGGAAAAGTTCCATGCGCTTTGGCAGGCGACAGAGGACGACCGCAGCCTTGGAAGGGTTACGTTCGAGGAAGTGGTGGAGCGTATTTTGCGGGAAAACAGGTGTTATTCAATAGAAACCTGGAGGAGTATCGTCCAAAAGCGTATCAGGACAAAACGGGAATGCTTCCGGCATCTGCATCCGGAAATCCTTCCGTTATTTGACGCATTAAAGGAAAAAGGAATTTTGCTTGGACTGATCAGTAATTGTTTTTCGGAGGAAGCGGCGGTAATCCGGGAAAGCGTATTGTTTTCCTATTTTGATGCGGTCTTACTTTCCTGTGAGCAGGGTGTGCAGAAGCCGGATCATGAGATTTTTAAAAGGTGTATGGGGGAACTTGCCGTGGAGGCAGGGGAATGCCTGTACGTGGGGGACGGGGGAAGCCGTGAACTGGAAACCGCAAAAATACTTGGAATGACGGCATTCCAGGCAGCATGGTATTTACAGGACGGGACGATGCAGCCGACAGGACGCAAAACGGACTTCCCGCAAATGGAAAGTCCGTTGGAAGTATTGGATTATGTGTAAAGTGATTTTTTAACGGTTTCTTATTCAGTGTATTCCTTTTTCTATGATTCCGAATCCCAGCGGATACGGTCCCGTATGGACGCCGATGGTGGCGCCGATTTGGTAAACGGGGATTTCCTTAATGTCGTATCCGTTTTCATACAGGGCGGCAAGCGCGCGGTCACGGAATGCGGCGCCTTCCTCACGGTCATATCCGTACCCGACCGCAAGGCTGTAACAATTTGCATCCAGGCTGCTTTCCCGCAGATACTCCAACAAAAGTTCCATTACTTTTTGTGAAGTGCGTTTCCGTCCGCGGTCCATGCCGGAGGGGAAGATTTCCCCCTGCTTTAAGGTAATTAACGGGCGGATATCCAAAACGCTTCCGGCAACGGCGGCGACTTTCCCAATCCGTCCCCCATGTTTCAGGTATTCCATGTTTCCTACCGTAAAGAAAATCCTCCCAGTGCTTTTAATTTCCTCCAAACGGCGGATGGCAGCCTGGTAGCTGAAGCCGTTGTCCCGAAGCCGCACCGCTTCCAGTACATACTGTCCCTGTAAGACGGTATTGACGGTGGAATCGATAACGGTGATTTCGGCCTGCGGGTATTTTTCCAATATGGCGGCTTTGGCATTTAACGCTGACTGCATGGAGCCGCTGAATTTTGTAGTGATGCAGATGCAAACGACGGGAGTTCCTTCTATGGCATAGGGCAGAAAGGCTTCCCCGTAATCGTTGGCAGAGGGCATGGAAGATTTGGGAAATACGCCCTTTTTCTCCACCATCTGCCGGTAAAAGTCCCGGATGCCGATTTCCACGTCTTCCTTCAGGTAGTGTTCATCGTCAAACGATACGTAAAACGGTACGACCGTAATGTTTTTTTCTTCTGCCAGTCCTGACGGCAAATCGCAGGAACTGTCGCTGATAATATGAAATGTTTCGTTCATGGTTACCCTTTTTCTGTTTTATGTTTGCGGTATTTGTTATGGTTACGGTATTTTCCGTAAAAGATAGGATACTACTTTTTTTTGGAAAAAGCAACAGGGAAAATTGATTTAACACGGAAATCAATTTTCAGTTTCCGCCCACCCTCCTGCTGCGATTCTCATATCAGAAATTCTTCCGTTTGTACAGGAACCGATTACAACCTGA
>CANTGP010000062.1 GCA_947653315.1 uncultured Lachnospiraceae bacterium | reverse complement strand
CCCATTTCAGTCCGAGGCGGCATGGATGCCGCTTGAGGACGACCGCAGCCTGTGAAACTTTACGCCATTCTGCTTAGAAACCTCCAGCCGAAAAAAGTGCACGGAAAACCGGGACATGCCATCCCGCTGCCGATGCCCCACAAAAAAATCCCATCCGTGCGTCCGCCTCCCAACACAACATTTCAGGTTGAAAACAGATGTTCTTGAAATCCGGTCATTTTAATAGTATACTAGAGCGTGTTTAAATGCTTTAGCTGGAAACGGGTATAAGGGGTTTGAATGGTGAAACGGAATGATGTTTATTTGGCAGCGGCAGCATTGGCGGCAGCTTTTTTATTATGGTTGGTTCCCCGTGTCCTTTTCTCCGGGCAGGGGCAGCAGGTAACGGTGTCCCGGGACGGGAAAACCATCGGGATTTATCCGCTGGCGGAAGATGCCGAACTGACTTTCACGGATGGAAACGGCGGGAAGAACCGGCTGGTGATCCGGGGCGGGGAGGCATATATGGAAGACGCGGACTGCCCGGACCGGCTTTGCATGGGACAGAAAGCCATTTCCCGGAAAGGGGAATGCATTATATGTCTTCCGCACCGGCTTACCGTGGAAGTGACGGCAGGGGAAGAAGCCGAAGTGGATGCGGTGACAGGGTAAGGAATTGATATTAAAACGGTATACGGGAAGGACTGGGAATGGGAAGGATATGGGAAACGGAAAAAAAACGGCTTATTTGGGCGTCCTTTTATCTTTTGCGCTGATTTTGTCCTATGTGGAATCGCTGATTCCTTTTTCAATCGGAATACCGGGCGTGAAACTTGGACTCGCAAATTTGGCGGTGGTTCTTGTGCTGTATTGGTACGGGTGGAAGGAAGCCATCCTGTTAAACGTGATGCGGGTGACGCTTGCCGGTTTTTTATTTGGGAACCTGTTTATGGTGACATACAGTCTGGCGGGTGCGGTGTGCAGTTTCGCGGCGATGTGTGCGTTTCGGAAAACGGGGAAGTTCGGCATGGCGGGCGTGAGTATGGCAGGGGGGATTTTCCATAATGTGGGGCAGGCGGCGGTCGCGGTTTTCGTGACGGAAACGGCGGGGGTGTTATATTATCTCCCGGCGCTTATGGCGGCAGGGGTTGCCACGGGGCTGGTAATCGGGATTGCGGCCAGGGAGGTTACGGTATATGCCAAAAAGGCGTTTTATAACGGGGAAGGCGGATGGGAAAGGTAAGTATGGCATCCGTTCCGGGTATGGACGGCGTAAGGGAAGGATAAAGGAGCAGGTACATTATGATTGCATACATAAAGGGTGAAATTGCGGAAATTGCGGAGGACAATTTGGTACTGGAGGCAAACGGCATCGGATATAACATTAAGATTTCCACGGGGACGGCGGGGCGGCTTCCGGCGGCCGGGGAAGAAGTAAAGATTTATACGTACACGTATGTCAGGGAAGATGCTTTTTTACTGTATGGCTTTTTAACGAAAGATGATTTGGAAATCTTTAAAAAGCTGATTACGGTCAACGGTATCGGTCCCAAAGGGGGGCTTGCCATCCTGTCGGTCATGACGGCGGATGATCTGCGGTTTGCGATTATGGCAGGGGATGCCAAGGCAATCGCCAAAGCGCCGGGTGTCGGGGCGAAGACGGCGGAACGTGTCATTCTCGATTTGAGGGACAAGGTGTCCATGGAAGATACGTTTGTCCGCCGGGAGGCGGTGCAGGCGGGAAGTGCGGATGCCGGGGGAAATGACAGGGCGGCAGTGGCGCGCAAAGAAGCGGCGGAAGCGCTGGCAGCTTTGGGTTATTCCGCCACGGATGCGTTAAAAGCGGTGAAACAGGTGGAAATCACGGAAGGGATGGAAGCGGAAGATATACTGAAACAGGCGCTAAAGAAGATGCTGTAATGCTGCCGTGCATGATTGGCGGTTTGCAGACGGGAATGGAAATATAACGGGCAGGTATGGAAAAATATGGCGAAAAGAATGATAGAAACGAAGCTGACGGAAGAAGACGTAAAAATTGAGGGTTCGTTAAGGCCCCAACGTTTGGAGGATTATATCGGACAGGCGAAAGTCAAGGAAAACCTGAAAATATATATCGAGGCGGCGAAACAGCGCCAGGATGCCCTGGACCATGTGCTGTTTTACGGACCGCCCGGTCTTGGGAAGACCACACTGGCGGGGATTATAGCTGCGGAGATGGGTGTAAACATGAAAGTGACCAGCGGTCCCGCCATTGAAAAACCGGGGGAAATGGCGGCCATTTTAAATAATTTACAGCCGGGGGATTTGTTGTTTGTGGATGAAATCCATAGGCTGAACCGTCAGGTGGAGGAAGTCCTGTATCCGGCAATGGAGGATTACTGCATTGACATCATGATCGGAAAGGGTCCCACGGCGCGTTCCATCCGGCTGGATCTTCCGAAATTTACGCTGGTAGGCGCCACCACACGGGCAGGGCTTTTGACGGCGCCCCTGCGGGACCGGTTCGGGGTCATCCACCGTTTGGAATTTTACTCGCCGGAAGAACTGAAACTGATCATCCTGCATTCCGCACGGGTCCTTCAAGTGGAAATAGAGGAAAAAGGCGCGGAGGAAATGGCGAAAAGGAGCCGCGGGACGCCGCGGCTGGCAAACCGGATGTTAAAAAGGGTGCGCGATTTTGCGCAGATTAAGTATGACGGAGTCATCACCGAAGAAGTGGCACGCACGGCGCTGGACCTGATGGAAGTGGACCGGATGGGGCTGGACCATATCGACAGGAACATTCTGTTTATGATTATCGACAAGTTTAAGGGCGGACCGGTGGGATTGGATACGCTGGCGGCATCCATCGGGGAAGATGCGGGAACTTTGGAGGATGTATACGAACCGTTCCTTCTGAAAAACGGGTTCTTAAACCGGACGCCAAAGGGCAGGGTGGCAACGGATTTGGCGTATCACCATTTAGGGCTTGAAATTCCGTCCTGATACCGATATAATAGATATTGTATATTGCGCGTTTGCGGAAAGGCATATTTTGTATGAAGGGAGTTTTCCCAAAATCTGTGCGTGACGGCAGGATTCTTTTTGGGAAAGGATGTGTGTGGAATGTCGGCAAAAACGGATACGGAAGTAATCATCGGCGGGAAGGTATTTACCTTAAGCGGATATGAAAGTGAAGAATATTTGCAGAAAGTAGCGTCTTACATTAATAACAAGATGGCGGAATACGGAAAAGTTGACAGTTTCAGGAGACAGCCCCTTGATACGCAAAGTGTTCTGCTGCAGCTTAATATTGCGGACGATTACTTTAAGGCGAAAAAGCAGATCAGTCTTTTGGAGGAGGAAATACAGAGTAAGGAAAAGGAACTGTATGATTTAAAGCATGAGCTGATTGCTTCCCAAATTAAACTGGAGAATACGGAAAAGAGCGTGAAGTCCCTTCAGGATGAGTTAAACGAAAACGAGAAAAAGGTAGTCCGCATGGAAACCGAGTTAAAGGACCTGCGGGAACACCGCAATTCCAATGTGCGGGGCAATGAAGGCGGAAACGCGGAGCAGCAAAACGCAAAGAAGCCGATGGGCAAGAAGTAGGAAAAGGAAAAACGTGAAGAAACGTAAAAAAATAAAAGGAAAATCAGGCTGTCTTAGATGTGGGAAAGGCAGCTTTTTCTGATGCGGAGCCTGTCTTTGGAGGTCTTGGGATGAAAAAAGTGGAACTGCTTGCGCCTGCCGGAAGCTATGAGGCATTTTTGGGGGCGGTACATGCCGGTGCGGATGCGGTTTATTTCGGCGGTAAAAAATTCGGTGCCAGGGCATATGCGGATAATTTTACGGAGGAAGAAATAAAGAAAGCGCTGCGGTATGCCCATTTGCATGGAAGAAAGGCATACCTGACGCTGAATACGCTGGTGAAAACGAGGGAATTCGGGGAAATCCGCGATTACCTGCAGCCTCTATACGACGCGGGGCTGGACGGCGTGATTATCCAGGACCTTGGCGTATTCCAGGCCGTGGGGGAATGGTTTCCCGGCCTGCCGCGCCATGTGAGTACGCAGATGGGCATAACGGGGGTGCACGGGGCGCGGTTCTTAAGGACGCTTGGCGCGGAGCGCATCGTACCGGCGAGGGAGCTGTCCTTAACGGAGATTGTGGAAATGAAGAATGCTTCCGGTTTGGAGGAAATAGAAATAGAAACTTTCATCCACGGCGCCATCTGTTACTGCTATTCCGGCCAGTGCCTATTCAGCAGCCTGATCGGGGGCCGCAGCGGAAACAGGGGCAGGTGTGCCCAGCCCTGCCGCCTTCCTTACCGGTTGGACGGGAAAACCGGGGAATCTTATCCGTTAAGCCTGAAAGATATGTGCACGGTGGAGATTTTACCGGAATTAATCCGTTCGGGAATCGATTCCCTGAAAATCGAGGGAAGGATGAAAAGTCCGGAATATGCGGCGGGCGTGACGGCGATTTACCGGAAATACATCGATAGATATTACGGGAATCCGTCTGCGGAATGGTCGGTGGAACCGCAGGACATGGAAAAACTGCGCGCCCTGTATATCCGCAGCGGTATCAGCGAAGGCTATTACCACAGGGTAAACGGCCGGGAGATGATTACGCTCGACAGTCCTGCTTATTCGGGGCGTGACGGGGAACTGGCAGAGCAGATCAGGAAAGAATATCTGGAAGGGGATTTCCGTCTGCCCGTTTCGGCAAAGGCGGTGTTAAAAAAGGGCGCTCCCGCCATGCTGACCCTCCGTATGGAAGGCGCCGTTTCCCATGAGGTATCCGTTACGGGCGATACGGTGCAGGAAGCGAAAAAGCAGCCGTTGGATGCGGAAGCGGTAAAAAGGCAGTTGGGAAAAACCGGGAATACGCCGTTTTGCATCGAAGATACGGATTTGGAATTGCAAATGGAAGGAGACGTATTCCTTCCCGTGAAAGCGTTAAACGACCTGCGCCGCATCGCCTGCGGAAAATTGGAAGATGCCGTTATTGCCGGATACGGACCGGATACTTCGCCCCGCAGGAGTTGCGGAAGGGGAAATCCGGAAGCCGGAAAAGCAGAATCGGAAAAAGCGGAAACAAGAAAAGAGGAATCGGAAAAAGCGGAAACAAGAAAAGAGGAATCGGAAAAAGCGGAAACAGGAAAAGAAGAAACAGGAAAAGCGGAATCGGAAAATCCCGGAATCATCCGGCGGAAACGGGGCGGAGCGGAGATGCGGTCCGGGAAAAGCGGCAGGAAAACGGAACAAAAGTGCGGCATCCACGTATCGGCGGTTACGAAGGAACAGTGTATGGCGGCAGTAAACCAAAAGGCGGAACGGCTTTATGTGCCTTCCGGGTTATGCGGCGGTGAGGCGTGGCTTTGGGACTTAAAGGAACGGTGCGGCGGTGAAACGGGAATTTATTTGGCGCTGCCCCATATCATCCGGGCAAAAGACGGGGAATTTTTGGATTGTATGGAACGGCTGCTTGGGGGTACGCTTTTTGACGGGGTGCTTGTGCGGAATCCGGAAGAATGGTATTGGCTTGTGGAAACATTTGGGAAAGGCTGGGACAAACAGGTAGTTTCCGATGCCGGTCTTTACCAGTGGAATCCCCGTGCGGCAAGGGTGTTTGGGGAATTTGCCGACGAACATTACCTGCCCCATGAACTGAATTTCCATGAAATACGGGAGCTGGTGGAAGCCACTCCGGAAACGGAATGGGCGGCGGCGGTTTACGGAAGGATTCCCATGATGGTGACTGCCAACTGTATCGTGAAAACCGGCACGGGCTGCCGGCCGTATACCGGGGGAAAAAACGGCAGGAGGGAACCCTTTGAGCCGCTGACGGACCGGTACCGGAAAGTATTTCCGGTTTATACGGATTGTACGCACTGTTATAATGTGGTTTACAATTCCCTGCCCCTGTCTTTGCACCAGGATATGGAAAAGCTGGCGGGGATGGGAATTCATTCTTTCCGTTTGGATTTTACGACAGAAATTGGTAATGATGTAGATAGGGTGGTTTCTTACTTTCAAGGGGTATTGAACGGAAGCGGGGAAATGCCTCCCTATCGGGAGTATACGAAAGGGCATATGAAACGGGGTGTGGAATAGGAGCAGGCCATGGAATTATATATCACCGAATTATCCAAATATGTCATTACCATGCTGATGGCATTATATGCATACGAATCCTTCGCGGTATTCCGTTACCGGGAGGAAGACCGCAGGAGCGGGATATATACGAGGCAGAATTTCCTGATGCTTTTACTCCATTTTTCCTGCTTTATGGTCATCTGTTTTGAAACGGGGGACATGAGCTACCTGTTTTTCTATGCGTTCCAGCAGGTGGTGCTGTTTGCCACGGCGGTGCTGTTCCATATGGTGTATCCGGGGGCAAACCGCTTAATCGTCAATAATATGTGCCTGCTGCTCAGTGTGGGGTTTGTCATGCTGACAAGGCTTTCGTATGAACGGGCGGTCAGGCAGTTTGTCATCGCGGCGGTATCCATTGCGGCAGTGATGGTGATTCCTTTGTTTGTCCATAAAATTAAATTCTTAAAAAGCCTGACATGGGTTTATGCATTTTTGGGAATTGCGGCATTGACGGTGGTGCTTGTGCTTGGAAGTTATACTTACGGCTCCAAGATTTCCTATACCATTGCAGGGGTAACCGTCCAGCCGTCGGAATTCGTGAAGATTCTGTTCGTCTTCTTCCTTGCCAGCGCGCTTTGCGGTTCCGCCTCGTTTTTACAGGTCTGCCTGACTGCGGCAGTGGCGGGAATCCACGTCGTTATACTGGTGTTTTCCAAGGATTTGGGAAGCGCGCTGATTTTCTTTGTGGTTTACGTACTGATGGTGTTTGTGGCGACGGGAAAGCCCCTGTACCTTTTGGCCGGGGCCGGGGGCGGGGCCGGGGCCGCCGTGGCAGCATACCGGATGTTCTCCCATGTGCAGGTGCGCGTCCAGGCGTGGAGGGATCCGTGGAGCGCTATCGATACGGGAGGCTACCAAATCACCCAGTCATTGTTTGCCATCAGCAGCGGCGGCTGGTTCGGGCTTGGGCTGTTCGGGGGGACGCCCCAGTCCATCCCTTTTGTGGAGGCGGATTTCATTTTTTCTGCCGTGGCGGAGGAGCTTGGCATATTGTTTGCCATGTGCCTGATTTTGGTGTGCGTCAGTTGTTTCCTGATGTTCATGGATATTTCCATGAAACTGAACGACCGTTTTTACCGGTTGATTGCCTTCGGACTCGGCATTACCTATATTTTCCAGGTTTTTCTTACCATTGGGGGCGGCAGCAAATTCATTCCGCTGACCGGCGTGACCCTGCCCCTGATCAGTTACGGTGGAAGTTCCGTGCTGACGACGCTGGTGATGTTTGCCATTGTGGAGGGGCTTTGCATGGTAAAAAAAGATGAGGAACAAGCGGTAAAGAACGACGGAAAGGGAAAAAGGGCGGAACATAAAAAAAAGGAAGCACAAAATGCAGGACGGAAAAATGCACGATGGGAAAAAACAGGATGGAAAAAAGCTGAATGGAAAAAAACAGGGTGGGAAAAAACAGGAGGAGAAAAAGCCGGTAAGATGCGCGGAGAGAGCAGGCAAAAACGGGGGGATGCGGATGGCAGGGAATCATAAGAATAGAAAGAAGCAAAACGCCCCGATTATGGCGGTGGCATATTTTTTTGTGGCGGTTTTTCTTGGCATGATGGTTTATATCTGCCAGTATTCCATGTCCCACAGGCAGGAGTGGATGAACAACAGTTATAACGGCAGGCAGCAGATGTTGACGGCGAAAAACGTGCGGGGAACGATTTATGCGGGAAGCGGCGAAGTGCTGGCAAAAACCGGTACGGACGGCGAAGGCAGGGAGGTACGGGAGTATCCGTATGGCAGCATGTTCGCCCATGTGGTGGGCTATGCCTCCAACGGGAGGGCGGGGGTGGAAGCCCTCGGCAATTATTACCTGATCCAGTCCAGCGCCCCGCTGTCGGAGAAAGTGTTAAACGAAACGGCAGGGGAAAAATATAAAGCGGACGACGTTTATACCACACTGGACGTAAACCTGCAGGAAGTCGCCTATAAAGCCATGGGTGTTTACAGAGGTGCGGTGGTGGTGACGGATATTTCCACGGGAAGGATATTGGCAATGGTTTCCAAGCCGGACTTTGACCCCAACGAAATCGGGGAGGTATGGGACCGGCTGGTGGAAGATAAGGAGAGCGGCGTTTTGTTAAACCGGGTTACGCAGGGGATGTATCCTCCCGGTTCCACGTTTAAAATCATAACGGCGTTGGAATACATCAGGGAAAACCCGGATACTTACCAAAATTACGGATATCTGTGCAGCGGGAGCTATTCCGACGGGGCGGACAGGATTAACTGTTACCATGGGACCAGCCATGGACAGGAAGATTTTGCCCGGGCATTTGCCAAGTCCTGTAACGCCGCCTTTGCCGATATCGGGATAAAACTGGACAAAGGGGAATTCCAGGATACGTTAAAGGAACTGATGTTTAACGGCGAACTGCCTTTGGACATGAATTACAGCAAAAGCCGTATTCAGGTAAGCGGAGAGTCCACAAACGGGGAAATGATGCAGGTTGCCATCGGGCAGGGAACCACGGGAATGTCGCCCATACATTTAAACATGATTACCAATGCCATAGCCAACGGGGGCGTGCTGGTTCCCCCCTATCTGATTGACCGGGTGGAAAACAGCGCGGGTACGGTGGTGAAACAGTTTTCCGCATCCCAGGAACGGCAGTTGATGTCGGGGCAGGAGGCGGATGCGTTAAAGGAGCTGATGCGGGGCGTGGTGGAGGAGGGCACTGCCAGCCGTTTAAAGGGGCTGCCCTATACGGCGGCCGGAAAAACGGGATCGGCGGAATACAGTAATGTGAAAGAAGAATCCCATGCATGGTTTACCGGATTCGCCCCTGTGGAAGAACCGCAGATCAGCGTTACCGTCATTATTGAAGGGGCGGGAAGCGGCGGGGATTATGCGGTGCCGGTTGCAAAGAGGATTTTCGATGCTTATTTCGGAAGCGGTTCAGACTGAACTGCTATGTATTTTGTGGTTTCAGGGGCATTCCATATTTACATTTTTGGAAAAAACATGTATAATTGCAGACGGGAAAGAGTGTATGGGACATGGGGGAACCCCCAAAGCATACATGGTGATATACGCATGGTTTTATGGCAGGACAAATAAAATAAAGGAGAGAGTGACATGGGCAAGAAACCAACAGTTTTGATGATTTTGGACGGTTACGGATTGAACGAAAGGAAGGACGGCAATGCCGTGGCGCAGGCCAATACGCCGGTGATGGACCGTCTGATGCAGGAATATCCTTTTGTAAAGGGAAATGCCAGCGGTATGGCGGTAGGGCTGCCGGACGGACAGATGGGTAATTCCGAAGTGGGACACCTGAACATGGGCGCGGGGCGCATTGTCTACCAAGAGTTGACGAGGATTACGAAGGAGATTCAGGACGGTACGTTTTTTGAAAATCCGGCGCTTATGGATGCGGTAAAAAACTGTAAGGAGAACGAATCCGCCCTGCATTTGTTCGGACTTGTTTCCGACGGCGGCGTGCACAGCCACAATACCCATATTTACGGTCTGCTGGAGCTGGCTAAGCGGAACGGACTGGAGAAGGTGTATGTCCATTGTTTCCTGGACGGCAGGGATACCCCGCCGGAGAGCGGCAAGGGCTTCGTGGAGGAACTGGAAGCCAAAATGAAGGAAATCGGCGTCGGCGAAGTGGCATCCGTCATGGGACGTTATTATGCCATGGACAGGGATAACAATTATGACAGGGTGAAACTGGCGTATGACGCGCTGACCAAAGGGGAAGGGCTGAAAGCGGCAGGAGGTCCTGCGGGCATTGCGGAGTCATACGAAAGGGGCGAAAGCGATGAATTCGTGAAACCGACGGTTGTGGTAAAGGACGGCGCCCCGGTGGCTACAATCCGGGATAAGGATTCGGTGGTATTTTTCAATTTCCGTCCCGACCGTGCGAGGGAAATCACAAGATGTTTCTGTGACGACGAGTTTACGGCATTTGACCGGGGAAACAGACTGCAGCTTACTTATGTATGTTTTTCCGATTATGACCCGACCATTCCGAATAAAGAAGTGGCATTCCATAAAATTGCGGTTACCAATACGTTCGGCGAATGGCTTGCGGCAAACCATATGACACAGGCGAGGATTGCGGAGACGGAAAAATATGCGCATGTAACGTTTTTCTTTAACGGCGGTGTGGAGGAACCCAATGAGGGGGAGGACAGGATTCTCGTAAACTCCCCGAAGGATGTGGCAACCTATGACTTAAAACCGCAGATGAGCGCTTATGAGGTGTGCGATAAGCTGGTGGAAGCCATTAAATCCGGCAAATACGATGTGATTATCATTAACTTTGCAAACCCGGATATGGTAGGCCATACCGGTGTGGAAGCGGCGGCAATCAAAGCCGTGGAAGCCGTGGACGAGTGCGTGGGCAAAGCCGTGGATGCCGTTAAGGAAGTGGGCGGCGCGATGTTTATCTGTGCGGACCACGGAAATGCGGAGCAGTTGGTGGATTACGAAACGGGCAATCCGTTTACGGCCCATACGACAAATCCGGTACCGTTTATTTTGGTGAACTACGATGAGGCGTATACGCTGCGGGAAGGCGGATGTCTGGCTGATATCATTCCTACCTTGATTGAAATCATGGGCAGGGAGCAGCCGGAGGAAATGACGGGAAAATCCCTGTTGATGAAGAAATAGGAAGTCGGGGGTTTGGCGGACCGTTTGGCAGAAGTATAAGTGAATGGTTTGTAATCAGGTTTTTGGTTTTATGGGGTTCCTCACAGTGTTGGGTGAACCCCTTTTAAAGTCCGTTCCATTCGTTTGAAATATGCTGTATAATGGGTTTGTGATGAAATGGATTGCCGGAGGATATTCGGAAAAAAGAATTATGGCGGAAGCCGGGAAGGAGAGGAGTCTTTGAAAAAATTATGTGAAGAAGCCGAAAAAATTATGGCAGAACGTTTTGGAAAAGATACGGTGATTGCATTGGCAACCGTAGAGCAGGGAGTTCCTTATGTGCGGTATGTAAACGCTTATTATGAGAATGGCTCGTTTTATGTTATTACCTATGCGCGTTCAAATAAAATGAAACATATGGAAAATAACCCCGTGATTGCAATAGCAGGCGAGTGGTTTAACGCGCATGGGAAGGGAATTAATTTAGGTTATTTCGG
>CANTGP010000061.1 GCA_947653315.1 uncultured Lachnospiraceae bacterium | reverse complement strand
AAAAATATCTTATAAATCAAAAGAATGGTATCTGAAAGCGTTTTGCACAAAAAAGCAGGATTTCCGCATGTTCAAGCTAAACCGCATATTGGAATTGGAATTATTGGAACAAACGTTTATACCAAGACCATACCCGGAACCGAACCAAGGTTTTTGGCAAACACACTCTCAGATAGTCCTTTTGTTTTCGAAAGAAATTGCATACCGTGTCTATGACGAATTTGACAAAACAGAAATTACATACCGGGAAAACGGCGATCTGATTGTCTGTACAAAAATGCCTGTTGACGCATGGCTTATCGGTTATCTGCTTTCCTTTGGGGCACAGGTTGAAATCATTGAGCCAACGGATTTAAAAAGCGTCTTAGCCGCACAGGCATTGGAAATTTATAAAAAAAACAAACCCTGACCACTTGCACTCAATACCGGAATTCCACGGTATGGTGCAGCAGAAACCTCCCGTCCCGCAGGGGTTCCGCCTCAATATCCACATTACATCCCGCGGCGCCCAAGTCCGTAAAGACCCGGTCCATATACCCTTCGGAATACGCATCGCTGTTATAAGCATTATAACACTGCATCCAAAGATTTTCGCTGTCCACCACGTTTTGGAACGTACAGGAACCGCCGTTTGCCATAATCTGGTTGTAGCAGTCCTCATAATATCCGCTAAGACTTAACAATACCTGGTCTTCGTTAAACCCCGCATCCCCCAAAGTCCTTCCGCTGCGGTTTTGACCGTCCGTTCCCGCATTCCGGGGACTGCTTTCCCTGTTGGAATACCTCGTTCCGTTGCAGGGCGGAAGATTCACGGACAAATCCTCCCTTCTGTGGTTTGCGTTAAACTCCGCATCGGGTTTGTTAAAATAATCGTAGGTATTCGGCTCGGTATCGTCCCAGGTGGCATCCGCGTTATAATATTCCCCGTCCAGTTTCACGATATTCCAGGCATGGGCTTCCCCCGCATAACCCGTACAGTAATAACAGGGAATCCCAAGCTCCATCATAAGGTACTGGAAAGAACGGGCATAACCGGCGCACACGGTTTTGCCGTTTACCATGCCGCTGTATGCGCTTTGGTTTAACGGCGCGCGCAAATCATAAACGATTTTATCAAGCAGCGCGTTATGTACATAAACCTCCACTTCGTAATCCGTTGCGAGCCGGTCCGCTTCCGCAATGATTTTCCCCGCTTCCGCATCAAACGCCGCTTTTGCGGCATCCAAATCGTCAATTAAGCGGTTGAATTCCAATACGATTTCCACGCACTCCCCCCTGCGGTCAAATTTCCCGCGGTAGGCGGAATCCAGCCAGAAAAGTTCCGGGTGGTCGTTAAAAACCGCCATGAAAACATTTTTAAGCTGTCCCTGGGATACCGGTTTTACCGGGTTGAAAATGCCGTTTACCGCCCGGGCATTGGCATAAATCTGGCGGTACAACGCCTGCTGGTCTGCGTCCAGCATGTCATAATAAGGATAAAATTCCGGGTCAAACGTTAACCCCTCGCCAGTTTCCCCGTAAGTATACTGCTCTTTGAGCTTTTCCGCCTCTTTGTCGTCTACCTGCTCGGTTTCCCCCTGTACCGGCACGTAACCGCCCCTGCCAGCGACGCCTTCCGCCGCCCGCTCCCGCTCCTTTTGGGCGGAATCCGTATGGCTGTTTCCCTGCCCGGTACGCGCGGGACTGTCATTTAAGCCGAGTACCTCGTCCGAAGTCAGTCCCCTCATTCCATCCGTTCCATTTGTTCCAGCCGCGGCATCCGTTCCGGCCGCTCCCTGCGTATCCGCCGATACCGCCATATTCCGTGCTCCGCCGCCGGATGCATCCGTTCCCCCGCCCGGATTCCCGGAAGACGGCTGTCCTGCCCCTTCCCCGGTTCCTGCCACACCGGACACGTCTCCGGTTCCGCCTTCCGCTTCATCCGCTTCTTTGCTTTCTTCTTCCGCCCCGCGGTCCGCATACAGCAAATCCGAAACTTTTCCTGCCAGCTCCGGCTGAAAGACGCAGGCAAGGATAAACAAACTGAGCAATGCCAGCAGCCCCAACACTCCGTACAGCACTTTTTTCATAAGTCAATAACCTCCTTTTGTCCCTATGGCATACCGCCTTTTTGCAAAACGGCAATTTCCTCCTCCGAAAGTTCCCGGTATTCCCCCGGCCGGAGGCTTTCATCCAGCACAAGTCCCCCCATGGCGCTCCGGCGCAGGGAAACCACCTCGTTCCCCACCGCCCGCAGCATCCGTTTCACCTGATGGAATTTCCCCTCGGTAATGGTCAGGCGGATGCGTTTTTCCCCCAAAAGCTCCACCTTAGCCGGAAGGGTCAGCCTGTCTTCCCCGATGTCCACACCGCTTTCCAGCTTCTTTACGGCTTCCTCCGAAAGCTCATCTTCCAGTTCCGCCTCATATACCTTGTCCACATGCTTTCCCGGCGACAGCAGCCGGTGCGCCAAACCGCCGTCATTGGTCATAAGCAGCAGTCCCACGGTATCCTTGTCCAGTCTTCCCACCGGAAACAAACCGGTAAAACCGGTATCCTTTAACAAATCCGTCACCGTCGGACAGGTATTGTCCCTTGTTGCCGATACCACCCCGGCAGGCTTGTTCAGCATATAGTAAACATACTTGCGGTAGCGAAGCGTCTGTCCTTTGTAAACCACGCAATCTTTTTCCACATCCACCTTACGGTCCGGCTCCGTCACGGTTTCCCCATTGACCTTTACAAGCCCCTGCTTCAGTTCCTTTTTTACCCGGCTTCTCGTCCCCGCCTTCCTTTCACATAAAAACTTATCCAAACGCACCTTCTTTTCTTCCATTTTACACCGCCCTTATGTATTCCCGTTACTGCTTTCCTTCTATTTTCCGTTTTCCCTCATATACTTTAAACGACTGAAAATCCGTAAAAATCTGGTGATGACTTGAAATTAAAAACCCTTTTCCTGACCCTTATCTTCCTCCTGTTAACCGGACTGCTTTTGACCTATCCCATGGAAAGCCTTGCGTTTTCACTGACCGGGCTCCAGCTTTGGTTTAATAAAATGATTCCCGCGCTGCTCCCCTTCATGATTCTGTCCGGCATGATGGTACGCCTGAACCTGACCGAATATTTTGCCCGCATCGTAAGCCCGGTCTTTACGCCGCTTTTGCATATCCGCTTAAACGGTATCTATGCCTTGGTCATCGGCTTCCTCTGCGGCTTTCCCATGGGGGCGAAAACCATAGCCGAATTGTATGCCGGCCGGAAGCTGGAAAAACAGGAAGCCTCTTTCCTGCTCGCCTTCTGCAACAACATCGGTCCGGTCTATTTCGTCAGCTTTGTCCTGCCCACGCTTGGGCTGGCGCACAAAGCCCCCTATCTGTTCGGTATGTACGGGCTGCCGCTGCTATACGGCATTTTCCTGCGCTATACGCTGTACCGGAAGATACCCTTCCCCGCCCGCCGGGAGAAACCGGACAGGGGAAGTCTCCTGTCCGCCGCGGAACACTTCTCCGCCAAACGCAAACAGGATACGCTGCTGGATACGCTGGACGACGCTATCCTGTCCGGCCTGTACAGCATTTCCAAGCTGGGGGGATACATGGTCCTGTTTAACCTACTAAACCTTGTGCCGCAAATCCTCCTTTGCAACGTCCCCGTTGCCGGAACGGATTCCGGCAGCCTGCTAAACTGCCTGCTTGAAATCACCAGCGGCATCAGCCGTGTGGGAAACGCGGCGCCGCTGCCCGTACTTCTGCTGTTACCCTTCGGCGGCTTTTCCTGCATCGCCCAGACATACAGCATGATAAAGGAAACAGACCTGTCCCTCAAAGGGTATGTCCTGCATAAATTGGCGTTGTCCGCCCTTACTGCGGTATATTACGGGCTGTTTGCCCTGCTTTTTCCTTCCGCCTTCCTTATCTGAACGGACGCCCGGAACGCCGCCTGCGTTTTCCGCCAAACACCAAACGGGCCGTCAGCAACAGGAAGAACAGGATTGCCGTACAGACCAGACATACCTTAAGGAAATACCATACCGTAATCTCAGGCATGCCTTCCTCCCCGGCGGGAGCATCCAAACGGGGTTCCCCACGGACGGCGTTGTTCCCGTTTCCCGCGGCGGCGCCGGTCCCTGCCCCGGCGCCCGTATCCGGGATGCCGACGGCAGTACTTCCGCCCACGCTTCCTTCCGGGGAACCTCCCATCCCGTCCGCCCCGGTTTGTACACCGTCTTCCGGCAATCCCATACTTCCCGTATTTCCGGCATTTTCCGTATTTCCGGCGCCGTCCCGGTTGCTTTGGGCGGTCATGCTGCCTGCCTCCACCACGTCTCCGTATTCCCCGTACCGCATGGACGGCAGGGATACATGGTTGCTTTCCGTAATCCGGTCATAAGCATTATATACATTGACCACGGCTTCCGGCATCGTACCGGAGGGAACCTGCATCGTGAACGTCAGGCTGTCCGCACTGCGCGGTTCCCATCTTTGCAGCGGTGAAAACGTTTCCCCGCCGTCGTAGCTGTAACTGTAATAAAGGATATGGCTGTCATAATCCGCTGCCGTCACATGAACGGTGACTTCCCCCGTATGGCTGTCCACTTCCCCTACCTCGATGAAACAGACATCCGGCTCCGACGTATCCGGCTTCACGGGCAGGACAGGTTCCGGGATTTCCACGTTGCGGTAAGTCCCGTAGTCCACGCCAAGCTCCTCCGAACGCAGCCCGAAATACATTGCCACCGCCGTGGCGTCCAAAATACCAAACTGCCTTATTTTTTCCCGGGAATCGTAAAATTCCCAATCGTTTTCCTCATCCAAATGGCAATGCTCAATCAATGCCGCCGGCACATCCATGGCGGTGCAGTGGCGCAAAATCCCGTAATAATCTTCCCCGCTGTCGTTAAGCCTCGTCTTGATGCCGCGGGAATATAACCCTTTCTGCACCAGCAGATCCATTTCCACGCTGGCAAAGGTATACCCCTTTTGGTACTTATCGCCAAATGCCGACACCCATACTTCCGCACCGAATTTGTTGTGTTCCTCCGACATGTTAAAATGCAGGCAGAACAGGAAATCCGCGTTTTTATCCCTTGCAAACTCCGCCCTTTCCTCCAAGGACATATCCTTATCGGTCTCATGGGTCAGGTATACCTTTATCCCTTCGTATTTTTCCAGCTCCTCCTTCATGGCTTTTGCCACCGCCATCGTCATTTCCTTTTCCGTATATTCCCCGTATTCCGCTCCCAGGTTTTCCCCTCCATGTCCGGGATCCAGCACGACTACCACCGGCTCCGCCCCGTGGACGGCAATCCCGTTACCATCCATAAGGAAAAAAAAGACCGCAAACATAAAAACCGCAGTTATTTTCCGCAACACACTTTTTTTCATCCTTTTCCTTTCCCGTCCCCCTGTATCTGAAAAACCGGTTCCATGTAATAAGCGAAACCGGTTTTTTCCATACTATTCACTTTATGCCCTTCTTTTTTGGATCCCTAAAACACATCCGGGTTCCAAAAACCTAACTTCCAGTATGTCCAAATTATTTTAACATATCCAAATTCAACGCGTTATTTCCGCCCCCGTCCCCTTCGTTTAACAATTCTTCGATATCCGGCGGACGCAGTTCCGCACGGTTCGCGCGGACGATTTCCGCATATCCGTTTAGATTGTTGACAAAACTTTCATAGTGGGATGCCGTCATATTCATCGTCTGTCCAATCAGGTTTTCCAGGTTTGCCAGCATATCGTCCATGTACTGCATGGCGGCGGAACGCACCTCATTGGCTTCCATCGTCGCCTTGTCCAATATCTCCTGCGCCTGGTGGGTCGCCAGCGTCACCACCTCGTTCGCCTGCGCATATGCCTGCTGCATGATTTCATGCTCGTTAATCAGCTCACTGGTATGTACGGTTGCCTCGTTAATTAACGCCTCCGCTTTGGCACGGGCATCGTTTAAAATCGCTTCCTTATTGCTGATAATCTTTTGGTAACGCTTGATTTCGTCCGGCGTCTTCATCCGCAATTCCCGCAATAACTCGTCGATTTCCTCCTTATTGACGATGATTTTCGTATTGGATGCCAGTTGGTATTTACAACTGTCAATATATTCCTCTATTTCATCGATTAACTGTTCAATCCTACTGCTCATATCCGTCTCCCATGGCTGTCCCAACTCCGGACAACATCATCTATGTCCATATTTTTGATATATCAGCTCCGCCACAAAGTCCGGCACACACAAGGATATATCCCCGTTAAAGCTGGCAATTTCCTTCACGCTGGTGGAACTTAAATAGGCATATTCCAAACTGGTGGTTAAAAACATGGTATCCAGCTCCCCGTTCGACAGCTTGCGGTTCGTCTGCGCAATCTGCAGCTCATACTCAAAGTCCGTAATCGCCCGTAAGCCCCTGATTGCCACATGGACATTCTTCCTTTTGGCATAGTCAATCAATAAACCGCTGAAAGAATCCACTTTTACGTTCGGAATATCCTTCGTCGCCTCCTCCAATATCTTAACACGTTCTTCCACAGAAAACAATGGAGTCTTTAAGTGATTGTTCAACACGCTTACCGTTAATTCGTCAAAAATATCCGCCGCCCGACGTATTACGTCAAGATGTCCGAACGTTACCGGGTCGAAACTCCCCGGATAGATGGCAGATTTCATCGGTTTTCCCCTCCCCCTTGTTTCCTCATAAACACATGCTTGTTGGTCTTATACCGCTTCTCCTTTTCCACCGCATAGCCAAGTTCCCGCACAAAAGCAAAATCGCGGTCAAGCGCCGCTTCCACCACAACCAGGGTATTGTCCGTCACGTAGGACATCCCCGCTAACGATTCCAATACCCTTTCTTCATAACCCATGCCGTAAGGCGGGTCCATAAAGATAATATCCGCCTCTTTCTCCCGGACCGCCGCCAATGCACCCGCCACGTCCTGCCTTAACAGGGTCGCCTTTTCCGAAAAACCGGTAAACTCCAAATTCTGCCGGATACAGGCAAAGGGCTTCGCCCCGTTTTCCACAAAATAAACATGTCCGGCCCCGCGGCTGAGCGCCTCAATCCCAATCTGTCCGCTTCCGCTGAACAAATCCAAAAACACACTGTCCGGCAGATACGGATTCAACATATTAAATAACGTTTCCTTTATCCTGTCCGTGGTCGGCCTGGTATCCTTCCCCTCCGGTGTCTTCAGGGGAAGGCTCCTTGCCGTTCCTGCGATTACCCTCATTTTCCATTATCTGCCTTTCCGCAAACTTTCTAATCTTATAATAATCGCTTCTCCGGTTGCGGTCAATCTTTTTATGAAAATTTAGGATTTTAGCAAAACACCGGAAGCCGTCACCGGCTTTCATCCAAAAACTGGTACACCGGTTCAAAATAACGGTTGAGGTACGCCCCGATTAAAATAATATAAATGCACATATACATCCAAAGCATGATAATCACAATGGTCGCAAGGTTTCCGTAAGTGCTGAAATCGTTAATTTTTCCCACATATATGGAAAACGCCCAGGAAAACACGTTCCAAAGCACCGCCGAAAAAACGGCGCCCGGTATCTGGTACAAAAAACGCAGCTTCTTATTCGGTATGTAGGCATACATCATGGAAAATCCCACAATCATCACAAGCAGCGAAAACAACAGCCGGAAATTCAGCAGAAAATCAAAAAACGGTTCCGTCTGCGGAATCGTCCGTATGATTCCGTTCACCAAAGCGTTGCCGAATACCATGACAATCAGCGATAGCAGCACTACCAAAAGCAGCATTACCGTGTAAAAGGAGGCAATGGCGCGCAGCACGAAATAATTCCTGTTTTCTTCCACATCGTTGATTTCGTTCATCCCGCGTATCAACGCTAACATTCCTTTGGATGCCGACCAAAGCAGCGTAAGCGCGGCAATGGAAATAATTCCCGCCGACTTCGCGTACACATCCTCAATAATCGATATCACAAGGGAATCCACCACGTCCGGCGTAATGTCCGTCATGAACGTCATCAGGTTCGCCTTGGTCAGCGTCGTATACGGAATGATGGCGCACAGCAGCACCAGTATCGGTATCAGTGACACAAAAAGGAAAAATGCCGTACTCGCCGCAAAGGCACTGATATTTTTCCGGTTAATATGGAGCTGGAAATCCCTGCCGATATAGAATAATTTTTTTATCATAATCCGTCAACAAAATGTCAGTATACATCCTTCACCTCACAGGATTCATAAAAAAAGGTCAGGATGTCTTCCGACATAAATCCTTTCTTTGCCATCTCTTTTGCGCCGTTTTGGGACATACCCACGCCATGTCCGTAGCCGCCGCCGGTTAATCTATATCCTACCACAACATCATCCTTTTTGCCAGCCGTAATTACCAGATAGCCGCTGGGAAGTAGTCCCTGGGAAGATACTTCACTGCCGTCCTGCCTGACCACTTTCCCGTCCCCGTTGTTCAGTACATAACGGATATTGTGTTCCGACAGGATTTTCACGGTATTTCCCGTGCCTTCGATGACCAGCTCATCCGCCACGCCTCCGCTTCCCCTTCCCGCAACATAAATATCCTTAATGTCCCCCAGCCTTTCCACTTCCCGGCTTTCGTACTCCCCGTCCCGGTTCATCACCTGCACCAGATTTGGATTGGCTTCGTACCTTTTCCTAATATTTTCAAGCAATTGTTCCCCGTCGATTTCCTCCACTTCATACTCCCAGCGGTACCATGCCTCCCCGCTTTCGTAATCGGAATCATGGGCAGTTTGGATAAACTCGCGGAACGTTTCCTCCTGCGCCATGTCTTCACCGCCGTACTCCCCGCTTTCTTCCCCGATGCGTTTCGCCCGCAGATAAGAGGTATCCTCCGCGCTGCCCGACTTCCAGACACCGGCGTCCGTCCCGAACCCGCAGGATGTGGAATAATAATAGGCGCCGCACAGTTCTTCCCCGTAATACAATAACTGTCCGGTGGTCTCCCTGACCGCTTTCGTAGTCTGCGCATTTTCCGAAATATTATTGTATACCTGGAAACCCGCACTGTCGTCCACATGGGCGCCAAACGCCGCAATCCCGGAATGGAGCATGTTCCGGTAGGCATACGTCCTCGCGCATACTGCCTGTGCCTTCAACGCCTCCAGCGGATAAGACGCCGGCATTTCACTTGGCACCACGGAATACAGGTATTCTTCCAGCAGCAGTTCATTAACCACCACAAGCCCCTCCGGGGTTTTCGCGATTTCCATTTTTCCCCGGTAGGCAGGCTCCCCCTGGGAGCGTTCCACGGACAGCAGGCGAATCCGCCCGGTCAGCACGTCAGGCTCTATGTAAATCCTATCCCCTATAAAGTATTCACTGTCCCCGTCAATGGTGACGACCTCACCCGCGCGGAATTCCTTCCGTTCCATTCCTGCTTTCCCGTCCGGATTTCCGTCCTGGTTTCCTTCCCGGGACTGCGGTTCCCCAAAGAGCAGCGTAAAATCCGTATCCGCCGTCAGTCTCACTTCCTCATGGCAGGCTCCCGCATAACCGGTATTTTTAATGACCACCCGTATGTTTTCCATTGCCCCGTCCCGCGTCGAAAGACCGGCGCATATGACGCCGTCATCCAGCACAAAATCGGTAAAGTCATAACCAATCCGCAAATCCTGCCATCCGCCTTCCTCCAGGGCGCCGTAAAGTTTATACACTTTCAGGTTTTCCGCATAAGGATATTTCCCCGCCCCTTCGATTTCCAGCTCCCCGTCCCGGACGCTGAGCAGCTTTCCGCTTACCTTATCCGCCTTTACCTTCACCGACTGCAGCCTGCCGTCCGCAAAGTCGAAATCCGCCACCTGTTCCCTCCAAGGGCTTTGCGTCTTTTCATAAGGCACCCATATCTCATGACCCCTGTAAAAAACCTGAAGCCGGTTACCGTCCTCCGCTTCCATAATCCATACATTTTCCCAATCCATCCCGCGGCTTACCACTTCCCTCACGGTTAAAAGTTCCCCGCCCTTTTGGTAAACCCGGATCACCTGGTATTTATGCCGTGCAAAAGCATCCGACCGGAACGGAAAATACCCTTCTTCGGCAAGCAGGGTATGCTCCGGCAGGACGCCGTCTGACCCGTCCGCCACCTCGCCGCCGATGCCAAGCACCGTCACATCCTCCATGGAAATACTATCCCGCATCCCACATTCCCCTAACAGGGCATCATAACAGGCGTACCAGTCTTCTTCCAGCACAAAATGACCGTCCCGGTACTTCCTCCCGAACAAACTGCGGATTTCCTTTTCATCCGGCGTCTCCGGTATATCCTCCCGCAGCATATCCGCCCAATCCAAAAACTGCCCGTAAGTCAATTTATTCTCCCCGTCCGCAGCCAACTCCTCCTGCCACGCCGCATACCGTCCGTCACCTCCGTAATTTGCCTCAAATTCCCCGTCCAGCGCAAGTGTCAGAATCAGCACGTCCTGCAGCCGTACATAATTTCCCTCCGGCTGCCGGATGCGGTTCATCCGTATGCTCACCGCCAGAATATAACCGATTACAAGCATACCCGCCAATATAAACAGCAGTTTCGCAAACATTTTTTCTTCCCTGCCCATTCCTGTCCCCCTTACCGGCTCCCTCGCCATCCATAACTCTATCCGTATCATGAAACAGGGAGATATCCCCGCCCACTTTCCGCTTACGCACCGCGCGCCCCATGCGCCGCTTTAGCGGCATACTCCTTTGCATGGGGCTGTAAAATCGAGTAGGGAAGGCTTCTTCCCTACTCGTGCGCCGGGCACCCGCCAGCTCTGCTGGCATCTTCCTTGGGGTGACCGTGTGTAATCGAGTAGGGGAAAGCATTTCCCCTACTCGCCGCGCGCCCCGTGCGCCGCTTTAGCGGCATATTCCTCTGCATGGGGCTGTAAAATCGAGTAGGGAAGGCTTCTTCCCTACTCGTGCGCCGGGCACCCGCCAGCTCTGCTGGCATCTTCCTTGGGGTGACCGTGTGCATAAAAAAGCAGCCGAACGGCTGCTTTTTCTTTTGTAGCATACTACAATATTCCCCCAAAATGCCGGTTCCTGTACTTTGACTCCTAGCCGCGCTAGGTGGGTAACCGCAACCTTACTTTTGCCTTCCCCTCCAATCCTCTTTGCGAGTGGGGGCTTGACAGCCGTAAGACAATGTAGGAATCCCGTTTAAAGTAAATGTAGGTTCAAAATAACAGGAGTTGTCGCACATTTCAGGTTAGTTCTATTATATCCAATCGGCGGAAAAATTACAAACGGCAGTTTATCCG
>CANTGP010000060.1 GCA_947653315.1 uncultured Lachnospiraceae bacterium | reverse complement strand
TCCCCATTCTGCTTAGAAACCTCCAGCCGAAAAAAGTGCACGGAAAACCGGGACAAGCAGTTGCGCTGCTGACGGCCACTAAAAAAACCCACGTACGGGCGTCCGCCTCCAACACAACATTCAGGCTGAACTGTTACGTCGGCTTTGCGGGTGCTGGATTAGCGCGGCAGGGGATATACCGTAACGAGCAACCATCGGCAGTGTTAGTAATCCGGGCCAGGAACGGGAGATGTTTGAGATTGGCAGTTTCCCAAACGGGGGCGGCGCAAATTTGGACTTAAAGGTTTAACAAGAAAAATTTAAAAATCAGGAGGGATATTGAGGGATGACATTGTTTCACATGAGAACAGTTTTCCGGAGTATAATAGTAATGAACAGAAATTGGAAAAGCTGAAAGCGGAGTATCAGGTTATTTTGGAGACTGCCTGCCGGTTTGTGTTAAAATCTATGGTAGGCATAAAGCAGGATACAAGGGATGGAAGGATGCAGGGTTATGAAGATAGAACGTTTGATGGCTATTCTTACGGTATTGCAGCAGAATAAAAAAGTGACTGCCCCGTACCTGGCGGAAAAGTTTGAGGTATCCCGCAGGACGATTAACAGGGATATCGAGGATTTATGCCGCGCCGGGATTCCCATAGTGACGACGCAGGGGAGCCAGGGGGGAATTGCGCTGATGGAAGGGTTTTGTCTGGATACAACCGTGTTTACGAAGCGTGAGCTGGCGGCGGTATTTACCGGATTACGGACACTGGACAGTGTTTCCCGGTTTTCCCGGGCGGAGCGTATTGCGGAGAAGTTTGGCGGGAAGGACACGGTGGGGGTGTCCGACGGCATGGTGATTGACCTCGCTTCTTTTTATAAGGAGGATTTGGCGGATAAAATCGAGAAGATTCAGCGGGCGGTCAGGGAACGGCGCTGCATTTCGTTTTATTACTGTTGCCCGAAGGGGGAGGGGTACAGGACGGTGGAGCCGTATTTGGTGGTGTTCCGGTGGTCGGACTGGTATGTGTACGGGTTTCATCCGGAACGGCAGGGCTTCCGGATGTATAAACTGCGGCGGTTGTGGGAGCTGTCCGTGGGAGAGGAGTACACGGAGGTGCGGGAAATGCCGGCGGAGCAGGAGCGTTTCGGTTCCCATATGAAGGATGATTATATGGTTGCGGCGGTATATGACGCTTCGGTGAAATACAGACTGGTGGAAGAATACGGACCCCGTTCGTTTACCGTCATGGAGGACGGAAGGTTGTATGCCCGGTGGGGATTTGCGGATATGGAGGCTGCGGCAGCGTGGTTTTTGGGATTCGGCGACCGGGTGACGGTGGTGGAGCCGCCGGGGATGGTGGAGCGGATGGCGGATATTTTGCGGCGGACAGCGGAAAAATATGCAGGAACATGACAGACCGTTGTCGTGTTTCCTGTGATAGGATGGTAGAAAAAACGGAGGATTTGTCAAATGGAAGAATTCAGGTATCAGGATGCGGTGGACTCCCGCTGTGGTCTGCACTGTACGGGGTGCGGGTATAAAGAAGCCTGCGGCTGCGGGGGCTGCATCGAAACCGACGGGAAGCCATTCCACGGGGAATGTCCGGTGGCCGCCTGCTGTCAGGGGAAAGGATTTACGCATTGCGGGGAATGCCCGGAAATGCCATGCGGGCTGTTGGAGAAATATTCCTGCGATCCCGAACACGGCGACAATCCGCACGGAGCCAGGATCGAGCAGTGTAGGCGCTGGAAAGAAGGCCGGTAAGGAAATCATTTCGGTGCGATGCTTTTTATGGATATTCCGGCATAAATTGCCGTTCCCTGTCTTGCAATCCCCGGATTTCCGTGTTATGCTTGACCTGATTTAATGCCTTTTGCATGCAGTACAAAGGGGAAAGAAGGTCCGGGATGTACCAATTCGAGAAAATGAACAAGAAACTGCTTGGTTCCCAAGTGGAAGACGAACTGATGAATTATATCCGGAACGAGCCGGTGGAAATCGGGGAAAAGATTCCCAATGAATTTGAGCTGGCGGAGAAATTCGGGGTAGGGAGGAGTACGATTCGGGAAGCGGTGAAAGCGCTGGAGTCCAAAGGGGTACTGGAAGTGCGCAGGGGAGCCGGAACATACGTGACCGGAACCAGTACGCGGGAAGACGATCCGCTGGGGCTTGCCAAACTGGGGGACAAGTATAAGCTGGCGCTGGAGCTTTTGGACGTGCGCATGATGCTGGAGCCGGAAATCGCAGCCATGGCGTGTGCGCATATCACGCCGGAGGAAAAGGAGCGGTTAAAACAGTTGTGCGACGAGGTGGAAGCCCTGTATGTAAGCGGACAAAACCATGCGAAAAAAGATGTGGAGTTCCATACCTGTATCGCAAAGTGCAGTCGGAACAGGGTGGTGGAGGTATTGATTCCCATTATTAATACTGCCGTGCTGACATTCGTAAACCTGACGCAGCGGCAGCTTATGAAAGAAACGCTGGAAACGCACCGTGCCATTACCGATTCCATCCTGAAAGGGGATCCGGTGGGGGCGAAATGCGCCATGAACATGCATCTGACGTATAACCGGCAGCGGATTATCCAAATGTACGAGGAGCATCTGGCGGAGGAAAAGAAGAAATAAGAAAAATACCAATCAGACAAAATGACCAAAAATGGCAGGCTTGCAGATGCAAATCTGCCCTCTTTTTTGTGTAAAAGAGAGAAAACAAAGAATAAACATCGGATGTATTGACGAAAATAACCAAATAATATATGATAATTATAACAAACATAAGACGTCTGATGTATAGTGCTGTAACAAGAACCAAAAAGGAAATACAAAAAGAAGCAAAAAGAAGTAAAAAGAAGTAAAAACAAGAAACCGTCCAAAGTTACCGGGCGGCGGAAAGAAAATCTCATGAAAACATAAAGGAGGTAAGTATATGTCGGCGGAAGCGGTTACACTGGACCCTACCAGACTGGTAATAGCAGCGGTGCTGGGATTGGTTATTTTGTTGGTATTAATAATTAAGTTCAAAATCCACGCAATGGTTTCCATATTATTGGGGGCATTGTCCATCGGATTAATTGCGGGGATGCCTTTTGATGACATTATTGCGGCGGTGAATGACGGAATCGGTAACACCTTAAAAGGGATTGCCCTGTTGGTTGGGCTTGGCTCCATGTTCGGCGCCATTTTGGAAGCATCCGGCGGCGCCCAGTCCATAGCGGTGACGCTGGTGAACAAATTCGGCGATAAGCGTGCGGCGTGGGCGCTCGGCATTACGGGTCTTGTCATTGCCATGCCGGTGTTTTTTGACGCGGGGCTGATTATCCTAATCCCGCTTGCGTTCTCCCTTGCGAAAAGGACGAAGCGTTCTTCCCTGTTTTACGTGATTCCCCTGCTGGCAGGTCTTGCGGTAGGCCATGCGTTCATTCCCCCCACGCCGGGACCGGTGCTGGTGGCAACGATGCTGAACGTGGAATTGGGCTGGGTGATTTTGGTAGGCATCTTCTGCGGGATTTGTTCCATGATAGTGGCAGGACCGGTTTGGGGAGCTTTCTGCGGGAAGAAGTATAATATTCCGGTACCGGAACATGTGGCGAACCAGGAAGATTTTGACGAATCCAAACTTCCGAGTTTCGGACTGATTGTCGGCATCATATTGATTCCGCTTGTACTGATTGTTTTGGATTCCGTTGCGGGCGTGGTTCCTGCGCTTGCCCCGGTGCAGCCGATTTTCGGGTTTTTGGGAGAGCCTTTTGTGGCGCTTTTGATTGCGACCATCGTGGCAATGTTTGCCTTGGGAACCAGACACGGATATTCCCTGCCGGAATTGGAAAAGATTATGACGAAGTCTTTGGAACCTACCGGACTGATTCTTTTGGTAACGGCATGCGGCGGTGTGCTGCGCTATATGCTCCAATATTCCGGCTTGGGCGATGTCATCGGTAATGCGGTATCATCGGCAAACCTTCCGCTTGTGGTCGTGGCGTTTATCGTGGCGGCGCTGGTAAGGATTTGCGTGGGCTCCGCAACGGTGGCGATGACCATGGCGGCAGGTATCGTGGCGGCAATGCCGGGAATCGCCGAACTGTCCCCGTTATACCTTGCCTGCGTGACCGCAGCCGTGGCCGGAGGCGCGACGGTCTGCTCCCACTTTAACGATTCCGGTTTCTGGCTGGTAAAATCTTTGGTAGGGCTGGACGAGAAGACGAACTTAAAGACTTGGACCATTATGGAAACGCTGGTGGGCGGTACCGGGTTTATCGTGGCATTGATTATTTCGTTTTTTGCATAATCAGTCCGCATAACAGAGTCGAAAACGTAACAGGAAATGCATGCGGAGGAAGCGTGCGGGAAAAAAGAGAAGGATTGGGAGGGAACCACTATGGAGGGAAAAGAATTAAAGAGCCAGGAAATGCGCAGGCTTGCGCCGGAGTTGGATCCGCTGCGGATTGGGACGGGGTGGAAACCGGAAGATTTGGCGAAGCCGCAGATTTTGATTGAGAGTACGTTTGGAGACAGCCATCCGGGAAGCGGGCATTTGGATGTGCTGGTGGAAGAAGTGCGTAAGGGAATCGAACAGGCAGGCGGCAGGGGCGCACGCTATTACTGCACCGATATCTGCGACGGGGAGAGTCAGGGAACCGACGGAATTAATTTCAGTCTTGTCAGCCGTGAGATGATTACCAATATGATAGAAATTCACGCCAATGCGACACCGTTTGACGCGGGGGTTTACTTGGCGAGCTGTGACAAGGGAATGCCCGCGAACCTGATGGGGTTGGCGCGGGTGGATATTCCTGCGGTGGTGGTGCCCGGAGGGACGATGAATGCGGGACCGGAAATGCTGACGTTGGAGCAGCTCGGCATGTACAGCGCCAAATTCCAGCGCGGGGAAATTGACGAGGAGAAATTAAACTGGGCGAAATGCAATGCCTGTCCGAGCTGCGGGGCCTGCTCTTTCATCGGAACGGCATCCACCATGCAGATTATGGCAGAGGCATTGGGACTGGCGCTGCCGGGCAGCGCACTGATGCCTGCGACCAGTCCGGACCTGTTGAATTATGCGAGACAGGCGGGGGAAAGGGCGGTGCAAATGGCTACCGAGCCTGGGATGCGCCCCGGTGAAATCGTGACGGAAGCCAGCTTTGAGAATGCGATTCTTGTCCATGCGGCTATTTCGGGAAGCACGAACTGCCTGCTTCATATTCCTGCCATTGCCCATGAATTCGGAATCGAAATTACGGGCGATACGTTTGACCGCCTGCACCGGAATGCGCGCTACCTGTTAAACATCCGTCCGGCGGGCAAATGGCCGGCAGAATGCTTCTACTATGCCGGAGGGGTTCCCGCCATTATGGAAGAAATAAAGGAACATCTGCACTTGGATGCGATGACGGTGACGGGAAAGACACTGGGGGAAAATTTGGAGGAACTGAAAAACAACGGCTTCTATGAGCGTTGCGGGAAATGGCTGGAGGAATTTAACCGCAGGTACAACGTTAACCTGACGAAAACGGATATTATCCGTCCTTATGACGATCCCATCGGAACCGACGGAAGCATAGCGATTTTGAAAGGCAATCTGGCGCCGGAAGGGGCCGTGATTAAGCACACCGCATGTCCGAAAGAAATGTTCAAGGCGGTACTGCGGGCAAGACCTTTTGACAGCGAGGAAGAATGCCTGGATGCAGTGTTAAAGCATAAGGTAGAAAAAGGCGACGCGGTATTTATCCGTTATGAGGGGCCGAAAGGCAGCGGTATGCCGGAGATGTTCTATACATCGGAGGCAATCAGCAGCGATAAGGAGCTGGGAAAGAGCATCGCCCTCATTACCGACGGAAGATTTTCCGGCGCGTCCACGGGACCGGTCATCGGGCATTGCAGCCCGGAAGCGGTGGACGGCGGTCCGATTGCTTTGGTGGAAGAAGGCGATTTAATCGAAATCGATGTGGCGGAGCGGAAGCTGAACATTATCGGCGTGGCAGGGGAAGAAAAAACGCCGGAAGAAATCGCAGGGATTTTAGCCGAACGCCGGAAGAACTGGAAACCCAGGGCACCGAAATACCAAAAGGGAGTGCTGCGCTTATTCAGCGAATATGCGGCAAGCCCGATGAAGGGTGCATATTTGGAATATTAGAATATTAAAAATCCGGACTGCCGGGAATCGGGATGCGGAATGTTTGTCAAAGCCGCCAAATTATGATAAAATATTTTAAAACGTGTTTGGATATTTCTTCCTGCAGGATGACGTTTCGGTTTGCGGGAAGGAATGTCCGGACACATGTGTATCCTGCATGTATGGGGTGCAGAAAACGGTAAAATGTCAGGAGGATGAGAAAATGGATTTGAATGTAAGGCCGGCAAAAGAGTGTAAGTATGATGCGGTTTCCCTGGGCGAAGTAATGCTGCGTCTGGATCCGGGGGAAGGGAGAATCCGTACCGCGCGGTCATTCCGTGCGTGGGAAGGCGGCGGGGAATATAATGTCATCCGCGGTCTGCGGAAGTGTTTCGGGATGAATACCGCAGTCATTACCGCTTTTGCGGATAATGAAGTGGGTATGCTGATGGAAGATTTCATTATGCAGGGCGGCGTGGATACGTCCCTGATTAAATGGATGAAGACGGACGGCATCGGGCGTATCTGCAGGAACGGGTTGAACTTTACGGAGCGCGGATTTGGCATCCGCGGCGCGGTAGGCTGTTCCGACCGTGCCAATACGGCAATTTCCAAGGCAAAGCCGGAGGATTTTGATTTTGATTATATTTTCGGCGAACTGGGTGCACGCTGGCTGCATACGGGAGGAATCTATGCTGCCCTTTCCGAGCAGTCCTGTGAAACGGTAATCGCGGCGTTAAAGACGGCGAAGAAATACGGAACCATTATCTCTTATGACCTGAATTACCGTCCTTCCATGTGGAGCGCCATCGGCGGACAGGCAAAGGCGCAGGAAGTAAATAAGGAAATTGCAAAATACGTGGATGTGATGATCGGAAACGAGGAAGATTTTACGGCATGTCTTGGTTTTGAAATCGAAGGAAATGACGAAAACCTGAAAGAACTGAATTTGGACGGTTATAAAAAAATGATCAACGAAGCGGCGAAGACATACCCGAACTTTAAGGCGGTTGCCACGACGCTGCGCGAGGTGAAAACCGCCACGGTGAATGACTGGAGCGCCATCTGCTGGGCGGACGGGGAAATCTACAAAGCGAAGGATTACAAAGGGTTGGAAATCATGGACCGCGTGGGCGGCGGCGATTCCTTTGCTTCCGGACTGATTTTCGGTCTGATGAGCACGGGGGATGCGGAACTTGCCGTAAATTACGGCGCGGCGCACGGAGCGCTGGCAATGACCACGCCCGGAGACACGACCATGGCGAGCAGGAAAGAAGTGGAAGCCATTATGGGCGGAGCCGGGGCAAGGGTGCAGCGGTAAAAAGGCAGGATGAGGATACGGTAAGACAATAAGATAAAAAAATAAGATAAAAAGAAAAACCAACAACTCCGTTAAGCGCAGCGGGGTTGTTGGTTTTTTCCGTGCGATTATGTCCCGAATTCTTTTTGAGATAATTGAAAGAAGTGAAAAAGTATGTTAAAATAAATTATAATAAAACGGAAACGGAAGGAGGAACTCAAATGACAACGGAAGAATTATATGAAATCTTAAACCAAATCCAAAAAATAAAATGTGAAACGCAGGTTTTGGAACTTAAGAGTGCGGGCAAAGGATGTCCAAAGCGATTGTATGATACCTTGTCGGGTTTTTCCAATCAGGATGAAGGGGGAATTATTGTTTTCGGAATTGACGAGGAGCGGAATTACATGGAGACGGGTGTGTATGATGCCCAGGATTTGCAGAAGAAGATTAAGGAACAGTGTCTCCAAATGGAACCGGTGGTGCGCCCTTTGCTGACGGTGGCGGAAAAAGACGGGAAGAATTTTGTGGCGGCGGAGATTCCGGGCATGGATTTGGCGGAGCGTCCCTGCTATTATAAGGGGCATGGAAGGCTGAAAGGCTCCTACACGCGCATCGGGGACAGTGATGAACCGATGACGGAATATGAGGTGTACAGTTATGAGGCATTCCGAAAGAAATACCAGGATGATGTCAGGGGGATTCCGAGGGCTTCCATGGCATCGCTGCACCGGGAAAAGCTGGCGGATTATATCCGGAAATTAAAAGACGGGAAACCGAATCTGGCACATTTAACGGATGCGGAGATTTATGAGCTGATGGGCATTACGCGGGACGGCGGCGTGACATTAAGCGCCGGGCTGCTGTTTGGTCTGTATCCGCAGTCTTATTTTCCGCAACTGTGCGTGACTGCCGTTGTGGTACCCGGAAAGGAAGTCGGGGAAACCGGGGAGATGGGGGAACGTTTTTTGGATAACGAGCGGATTGAGGGGAGCATACCGGAGATGCTAAGCGGGGCGCTCCAATTTGTGCGCAGGAACATGCGGACGAAGACCATTATCCATTCCGACAGCGGGAGGCGGGAGGACAGGACGGACTACCCGATGGCGGCAGTCAGGGAAGCCGTCCTGAATGCGTTGGTGCACCGGGATTACAGTATGCATACGGAAGGGATGCCGGTACAGATACTTATGTTTGAGGACCGCATGGAAATCCATAATCCCGGCGGGCTTTACGGAAGACTGCGCCTGAACCAGTTGGGGAGGCTCCAGCCGGATACCCGTAATCCGGTGCTGGCGGCGGCTTTGGAAGTACTCGGCATCACGGAGAACCGTTATTCCGGTATTCCCACCATCCGGCGGGAATTTGCCAGATACGGCATGGAAGCGCCGGAATTTACGGATGAGAGAGGAAGGTTTTGCGTAAAATTTTATAAAGAGCGGAGAAAAGCAGCCGATATGGTGCAGGACGGCGGTGCGGAGGTTTATAACCTGATTGCTTTTTGCAGGACGCCGCGCACGAGGAAGGAAATCTGTGATTATTTGGGGCTGTCGTCCGTTTCCTATGCCATGCAGGTATATATCATGCCGCTGGTGGAACGGGGGATGATCCGTTTGAGCATACCGGATAAGCCAAAGAGTCCGAAACAGTTATATTATAGCTGCTGAGGGGAGAAAGGAGAAAAGGAATGTTGGAGATTAAGGGAAAAGTGAACACGGCGCTTTGTTATGCGAACATAATAGAAGATGAAGCGGTGGAGCAGATAAGGCGAATGTGTGATTATGAGTTTACGGAGGGCAGCCGGATACGGATTATGCCGGATGTCCATGCGGGAAAGGGATGTACGATAGGAACGACCATGACGGTGAAGGATAAGGCGGTGCCGAATATCGTCGGGGTGGATATCGGGTGCGGCATGTATACGGTGGACTTGGGAAAAGCGGATTTGGATTTTGAAAAAATCGATGAAGCGGCGCATTTTATTCCGTCCGGAATGAATATATGGGAGGGGAAACAGGAAAAGTTTGATTTACAAGCACTGCGGTGTTACAGGGAGCTTCGGAATACGAAGTGGCTGGAGCGCAGCCTTGGGACGCTGGGAGGCGGCAACCATTTTATCGAGATAGAGCAGGGAGGGGATGGGACAAAATACCTCGTCATCCATACCGGGAGCCGGAACCTCGGAAAACAGGTGGCGGAAATTTACCAGCAGCTTGCGGTGGATTTAAATAAGGGGAAAGAAACCTATTTTAAACAGAGGGACGAAATCATCCGTACTTATAAGGAGCAGGGACGCAGGAAGGAGATACAGGCTGCGTTGGAGGAAATTGCATGGAAGAAACGGGAGGCGACCATGCCGGAAGACTTGTGTTTCCTGTATGGTTCCTGGTTTGAAGATTACCTGCATGACGTGGAAATCTGCCAAAGGTTTGCAAGGAGGAACCGGGAGAAAATAGCGGAAATCCTGCTTGAGCGTACCGGAATGACGGGCAGCGGGGCGTTCCATACCATCCACAATTATATCGATACGGAGGAAATGATATTGCGGAAGGGGGCGATTGCCGCCCACAAAGGGGAAAAGGTACTGATTCCCATTAATATGAGGGACGGAAGTATCCTGGTGACGGGCCGGGGGAATGAAGACTGGAATTATTCCGCGCCCCATGGCGCAGGGCGCCTGATGTCAAGGACCAAGGCGAAAAACACCCTGAGCATGGAGGAGTACCGGGAAGTGATGGAGGGAATTTATACTACTTCCGTCAATGAGGCGACTTTGGACGAAGCGCCGATGGCGTACAAATCCCTGGATGACATTATCGGCGTAATCCGGGAATCGGTGGATATAACGGAAGTATTAAAACCGGTTTATAATTTTAAGGCATCGGATTAAGGTTTAATGCCGGATGACTTTCGGCAGCACTTCGTCGATGTCCATGTAATAATGCCGGAAATCCTTACCGTCCACATAGATTTTGACGGTTTGCCCCTGCAGCAGCGGTTCGGGATTAAAATACAGGTTCCGGCTTTTAAACATATGGACGGTTCCTGTCATGTCCTGATACCGGCAGATAACGGTATAAGGATATCGCCGGTTTACGCGGATGCTGTAATCCAGGCTGATTTCCGAAATTTCCGCCGTAATGTAATTTCCGTCACGCAGCAGCCGGTTACAGCGCCGCTTTTTTTGGATTTCAAGGGCTAAGAAAACGATTCCGAGGATAAGGAAAACCATTCCCAATCCTCCGAATGTATAGGTGAAAATTCGGGAATCCCTGTCAGGCAGAAAGAAATAGAGCGGGATTCCCACCGCCAGGTAAATGATGCCGATAGCAGTGAAAACAATTCCTACGATAAGGCGTGCGCCGAAGCTGGTTTTGGCTTTCCGTTCCATAATGTTTTCCTCGTTTCTGAAATATTTGCCGCAGGTTACGGATTCTTTTTACCGGAAGGGGGATGCGGCATAAAAACGGATAAAGATTAAAATTTATTATAGCTTATTTGGGGGAATATGGCAATTGGCAGGAGGGTTTTTGGGTATCCGTAGTATCAGTTCAGCCTGGTGTTGGAAAGCGATGCGGACGCACGGACGGGAGTTTTTTGCAGGGCAGTGGCAGCGGGATTGCATAATACTGGCGATTTTTGAAAATGCCAAAAATGGGCGCAAAGTTTTCAAAACTAATAAATACACCATTATCTTTTAATGCTTCATAACATTTTTTCAAAGCTATCTTGCGTTCCTCATAGTCATTTGACCTAAATGCGGATTTATTATCATTCATAGGTTATCACCATTTAAATAGGAAAATGATTTCCCGGTTTTTCTCCGGCAGAGATAACAGGGCGGCGGCAAGCT
>CANTGP010000059.1 GCA_947653315.1 uncultured Lachnospiraceae bacterium | reverse complement strand
GTTTTGAAAATTTTTTTATTTTTTTTCAAAAAATCTGTCATGTTTGCAGCGGCAACTGTCTGATGTATATTTCCCGCTTTTCTTTTTATATTTTTCGTTCATTTGGTGTGCCACCTGCAGCCATGTAAGTCTCCCCACATAACGCAGGGTTAAGATATTTCTGATTTCCATGCTGTCAATTCCGCCTATGTACCTTTCAATCTCCTCCGCCTGCATCTCCGTTTTTTCCAGTTCTTCATTAAGCATTCCCATCCGTCTTTCGATAATTTTCGAACACCTTGCGTACTCTTTGTTTGGAAATCCCTTTACCCTTACGGTTCCAAGAGCCTTTTTCCCCTTTTTCCCTTTTGTTACAACATCCGACACGTAATACCCTTTTTCTTCCATCTTTTCCAGCTTCTTTTCCAGTCTGCCGATTGATTCTTTCAGGATATCGATTCTCGCCAAAGCACTGTCATACTGTTCCAGTTCCTCTACTGTCATCCAAACCTCCTGTTTCCGTTCTGCTGCCGCACTGTTTCCATTACCTGATTTTAATGTTTTGCAGGAAATGCACCGCCCCGTCAAACTTTACCCGGTACTCCTCCATGTCTTCCGCCTTAAGGTACTGCCTCCCGTATACCGATTTCATGTCCCGCCATGTTTCCCACGGGACAAAGAAACATCCGTCCGTCATGCAGACGCATACCCCGCACAGCGCCCCCAGCCCGTCATGCCTTTTTAGCAAATCCATCTGTGTATCCGTAAGTACGTTGCGTGTTATCCTGTCCTTTGATGTCCACTTTGCTTCGAATATGATGGAACGTCCCCCGCGCAGTGTCCCCTGGAAATCAGGCTGTGCAGGTGTGCCGAAGCGTCCCGTAAAGACACCGTTCCCGCACTTTTTTGTCACCCGGAACGGTTCCGGGGTTTTGTCTATGTATGCCAATCCTTCCGCCGCATACATCCGGCACCCTGCAAGGATTTCCCTCTCGAAATGCTGTCCCTGCGCATTACTTAACCTGTTTTGGTACTGCTGCCGCAGCACGTTTTCATCTACCGGCGTTTCCCTTGCCTGCATCCATTCCTGCAGTTCCCTTGCCATGTCCGGGTCTTTCTTAAAATCGATTTCCTTCACTGTTCCGTCCCCTCCTTTTCTTCCTCCCTTATCTTTTTTATCTCATCAATCAGCCTGAATTTAATTGCATTCAGTTCTTTTTCCAATGCCCTGCCAAATGCTTTCACCATGTCATCTACTGTATCGCGGTTCGCCAGCTCATATTTCAGTGCTTTATTTTCATCTCGGAATTTATTTGCCTCATGCCGGTATCCGTAAATCATGTCTTTCATGCATTTATAATCTTCCACCGTTATTTCCATTGTCGGGCCTTTTACTTTCCACTCCACAAATGCCCTGTACTCGTCCAGCGGAATGTTTACCGTCGGAACTGGTTCAAGTGTGGGAATACACACCGTCCTTTTTTCTTCCATCCTTCTTTCCCTCCATTTCTCCTTTTCAGTTAATATCTTTTCCCGCAGGCATCAGGCTTCCGTCCCTCCGGTTGTACCTGTACACGCTGTTACTTAATACCTCCTCCGGTTCAACTTCCTCCGCATTTATCGTGTAAACCATATCAATCAGTTCACCGGGATGCGCTTTGCCAACCGGGACGGCAATTACCTCATGTATGCTTGCAGGCAGTACATACAGGTCACTCCCGATCCTGTCCGCCAGTTTTCCCAGGCAGGATTTACCGTAAAGCAATGCCGCAGCCCCGTAATATCCGTCCGTTGTGGTAATCACCCATATGTTATCCCCGCACCCGGGCGGAATCACCGGCGCGCCCGTTACATGCCGCAGGAACAGCCCTATGGACCGTATGCAGAACCCCCGTTTATCCGTATTCCTCCTTGCCGCGGCATCCAGTTCTTCTTCCGTTATACCGCACCGTTCACGAAATTCATTTTCCACCACGAAACCGGCGTGCTCATGCATCCCGCAGTTTTCCAAAACCACCCTGTATACCGCAGCCAAATCCAACAGTAGCTTATGCGGCATTTTGGAAAGCCTGCACAGGTTTTTTTTCAGTCCGACTACCTGGTATATAACGTTTTCCAAGACATATTCCTTTTCCATTAACCTTTTTCCAATCCCCTGCAGCCATTCTGGGCTCCGGGCTTCCCGGTAAATATCCGTTACCGCAGTTACAGCTTCCCCCATGCCGGTTTCCCCGTTCCTTATGCTTTCCAGTATGCCGTCTATGTAAATTGTCGGGCAGACCTCCGCCCCCGGCTCCCTGATTACAAGGACATGCTTTGCATTCCCGTTATTTTCCAGTATAATCCTTTCCTCGCATGCCGCGCCGACGGCTTTCCCCACCATATAAGCAAGTTCCCTTTCCATCATGTCTTTTTTCTCCCTTCCGTTTTTTTGTTTCATATTCCGTTTACATTGCTTGCAACCATGTCCGCCTGGTGCGTCCACAGGATGTTGGGGTATTTTTTTACCGCCTCCGCGTAACCGCCCCACAGGTCCTTTCCCGTAAACGCACCCATATGCCAGCATATGCAGCGTATTTCCTCGTCCGTCAGGTACATCCTGCTTAATGCCATTACCGCCGATTTTGTCCCGTGTCCCGGAATCCCCGTATCCCTCCTGTGTTCATAATGCGGTTTCCCGTCCCGCACCAAAATATATTCATCCATTTTGCACAGGTCATGCAGCTATCCGATTATTTCAGGAGATTCAGGGCGTTCCCATTCCAGCCCAAGCCTGTCCGTGTACTCCCGCAGGAGCATTGCAACCATCCGCGAATGCCAAAAGTTACCGCCCTCAAACGCCCCGTGGTGTCCCGCCGATGCCGGACCCGTGAAAAATCCCCCCTCCACCATGTACTCTTTTAGTTCTTCGCTAAATATTGGAGGAATCCTTTCCTCAAAATCCCTTATCCTCTGTTGCACGTCCCATTTATGCATCCTTTTTCCTCCTTTCCCGTACTGCTGCCAAACGTGTCCTTTAACCCGCCACTTACGGTATTTCCGTCCCGCGCAGGAATTCCCAAAATTCCTTTTCTTCGTCCGTTCCCGGCTCCCTTGTGCACACCATAAAGTAACACCTGTCGTTTCCCCAATACATGTATTTCGATTCCGGATGGTCTGTCACCGGGCCGTCCGGTTCCCTTTCCCCGTCCGCCCTGTCCATGGTGTCCATGTCGATCACTTCCATAAACTTTTCGGAAACGGCGGTGACACGCATTTCCCTGCCGTCCTGCTGTAAAAAACGGACCAGCCTGCCGTCCTGCTGCCCCAGCAGATTTGTCACCCTGAAAACGCATCCGCACCGCATGAAACCCTCCGGAAGGTTGTAAACTTCCCTCTGTTCGATTTCGTACTGGTTTCCCCCGCCCTTCCGTGACAGGAAAACTTCCCCCACCACCGGCAGGTCCCCGCACAGCTCTATCACTGCCGCCTTTGCCTCCTTCGGCATCCCATCCGCCCGGAACCACATAATCCAGTACCCGGAGGAAACGTAATACCCCTCCGGGATGCCCGTTTCGCTTTCCGCCATGTGGCCGACCGTAAGGCCGGGACCTTTATGGGCGTCCTTCAACATCTGTTTTAATTTCGACAGTTTAAAAAACATCCTTTTTCCCTCCTTCCACAACCTTAAACCCCCGCCGTACCCTCCCGGCACCGTAAGCGGATACCGTGAACCACGCGCAGTCCTCCTTGCATCTGTTTTCCCCGCTTCCTCCCCCGTATTCGCGGCAGTCATCACAGTCTAGGCAGGGGAAAACCATTTCCCCCGGTTTTACCCTGTGGTAAACCTCCTCCGCATTGTTTGCGCAATAGCCGCAAAGGCAATTCGCGCACCTTATTACGGGATTATCCAGCCTTCCGAACAAACGCCGGAGCAGGGTTTGCGGCTGGGGGCTGTCCATGCATGTCCCATGTCCCTGCTGCCTGCCGGTATTGCCAAACATGCTTAACTGTCCATCCATTTTTTCCATACCCGCCTGCCTCCTTTTCCCTTGGACCGTCCTGCTGCCACGTTGCCACCCCAATCATTCGGCCATTCCTTTTTTTATGGTTTCTATGGCTACCTTATAGGCTGCCTTTAATGTAACAATCGCGCTTTCCCTGCCGTCTTTTTCCAACTGTTCCACGACTTTATCCACGTCATAGGCTGTGGGTTCCGTCTTTATAACATTCATGCAGCTTTTTAACACCTTCCAGCACAGTTCCCTTAATTCTTCCCCATACTCCATTTTCACATCCGCCGGGATGTCCGTTTCGGCAATCCAGTTCTCCACCATGTCCCTCATGCCAAATTCCGGCTCGTATGCATAATTTTCCAGTTTTTCCGCATTAACCAGTCTCACTTTTCCACCTCATTCTTCCAGCCCTTCCCGTCCCCGCACTATATAGCCCATATGATTTCTATTCCGTTATATCCCACCACGAAGCATCCAATTTTTCCTCATACCATTCACGGAAACTTTCAGATATTTCCCTGTCTGTTGTACCGTCTTCAAATTCCATGGTCTCCTCATATGCAGAATTTTGGAACCCGGTTCCCAAGTAAAATTTTACTTTTCTCACTTTCCCTTACCTTTTCCCGTAACCGCTTAACCATCCAGTAACATCTTTACCACGCAGCCGCAGGAAACCTGTACCTTACTTGGATTAACCAACGGATGATGGCATTCACACCAATTTTCGTTGTAACAGTTTCCAAATTCGCATTCCTTGCAGTTTTCCTCCTTTGGAATCCCATACCCTTCCTTCTTTTCCACTCCTTTTTCCTCCATACGCTCATTGATTGCATTCACGCCAATGCGTCGGCGTATAATACATATACATACTTCCATCAGGGAAGAACCACAAACTCCCCCTGCGTTTTAGTTTTTGCACGTTTCGGCAACCTTTTTTATCATCAATCTTTGTTTCAACAATCGTTTCTTTTGTAGGTAATTTACATGATGTTTGTATCCATTTGCTCATTTTTCCCACCCCTCAACGTTTCACCACTTCCATTTTTGACACATCAGAAATGCCGTTCCCGTCTACGCAGGGAAGCAGATCGTTCCCCTCCCAGCAAAAGAAAATGCCCGTAATGGAAACTTCTGCCGTCTGCAGCTCAAACCCCGGCAACGTCTTTACTGTTGTCCGGTTTACTGTCTTAAAACAAACATCAAACTCCCTAACTTCCCCGTCATCCAAAACAAGCCTTGTTTTATCACCGACATTTATGGGTGTTCCATTTTTATCAAATAATCCTGTATCCATACATTTCTCCTTTTTTATGCGTTTAATATTTCTTTTACTGTTAATACAAAATATTTCTTCCCCGGTTCTGCTCCCCATTCCTCCCGGCCTGTCCCAACCGACAGCGTGCACCTTGCAACAAACGATGGGGAATTTTTACCGTAACCGTTACGGAACATGACTGTTGTCTCATGCCCTGCCTCTACGCTTTTTTGTAAACCGCAATTAAACTTATGGGCGGCTTCCAGTTTCCCGCCGGTAAAAAAATATCCAAAACCGGCAGGAAGTCTGCTTTCATAATACGTCTTAATCTCCCGGTATTCCTCTTTCTTTTCGCCTGACAGTATCATGTCAAACCACTTTCTTTTTATTGGCAGTATCAGCATTTGCTTCACCCCTTCCCGGATTATTGCTGCAATTCTTTCAATGCAGCTTCGGCTTCTTCTTCGGTGAGAAAAACTGTTTTTCCAAAATCATCAAATTTATGCGTTGCCAATGATGTAACCACCCATGACCCATCTTCATCAATTATTATCTTTTCAACCACGGTGCACCTTACCCTGCCAAGGTATTCATGTGCCCAATATGTCAGCTTCCCCACCGCACAGGGCAGTTTCAGCAGTTTCCCTTGTTCCTCTAAATTCTCATATTCGCCAAGTTTATTAAAGCACTTATTGATTGCACACTCTCTGCAATCATCATTACCATCTTCCGTCGCCTTACAGTATTCGCAGCACAGTTGACAGTCATCAGCACCGCCCAGCCTGTCTATGCTGCATAATTCGCGCGGCACATAATTGCCACAATATTCCGTTGTCAATCTCTCCATATTTCCCTTTCCTTTCGCAATTATCTAAACACCCTGATGGTTTTTACTTTCGGTGGTTCCCTAAACTTTATTTTTTGGCCACAATACGGGCAGTATGCATATTCTTCCGCTACCCCCATACCGCAATCCTTGTTGGGACACCGCCATCTGTTTATCCGTCTGCCATGGTAAAACGTATATCCGATAAATACGGCGTATTTCTTTATGGATTTCACTCATCACACCCCCTTTCCAACCAATACCTAAGACAGCCGCTACAATCAAGGTTTAGCGCGTTGCCGCCTTTCCTGCACAAATCGCAGAATGTAACAGTATAATCAATATCCCCCAACCCAAATCTTTCAAGAAACTCTGCCAACTCCTCATTTGTCATATTCCTAATCCTGTCGGCATTAGTCCGTTTTGGCGGTTTGCCTTCCATGTTTCCCGGTGGATTCCCGCACATCCTGCACTCACTGCAGGGCTGTTCAATCCCTAGCGTACAAGCCATAATCATTCCCTCCTTTCCCCAAAAACCACAACCATGCTCGGAAACGGTGCGGAATTTTTGGAACCCCCGAATTTCAGCCTTCCCTTCAGAAACCGTACCTCAACATCCTTTTTGTTGTATATGTATTCGTGGAACCATCCCGTGTCAGTCCTCGCCGGTACCAGCATTACGGCAATTCCGTTTCCTTCCCTGCCGTGCAGATAACACTTTTTCACCCACGGTCCGATTCCCCTTCCATACGGGGGATTGCAGAAAACCCTTTCCCCGTCCCAGCATTGGGAAAGCCCGTCCTGCTCTTTCGTATAGTACTTACGGCATTTATGGTTGTTTTCATCCGCACAGGAATCCAACGTAAATCCGAACTCCAAATTTAATTTGTCAAAAAAATCCTGCGGTGTTTCCCACTGGTCCGTTTTACAGCTAAACAATGCACCGTTATTCATATTTTCCTCCAAAGCCATCCCCAACCAGTTCCACGTCAGCCCTTGTAATACCACTAATGTATGCTGATAAACCGCAGTGTGGGCATTCTTCCGTTTTAACGGTAAATGCACGCCCAAAACTTACTATCTTCACCACCTTACCTTTTGGTACGACTATACCGGCACCATTTTTAATTCCCCTCACAGTCCTTACTTCCATCCCGACCATGTCCCTGCTCCTCAAACTTTTTGGTATCATGTTATCCCTCCTTCTATGTCATAAAGCGAAATCTGCCCCGTGCTGTAATTCATCCACACGGTTTCCGTCCTCGGCTTCCCGTGCTCCGCACAGCTCCCAAAGGATGCCTTTTTCCACCCTTCCAGCGCCCGGTTGTACATCCCCGATTCATAGCCCGAAACCATGATTTTCGCACTGCTGCCAGCAAGGGCTTCCAGCAGTTCCGCGTGCTCCCCTTCCGTCATTTCATGCCTGTACTGCTTCCTTCCCCCGCTCCTTACCCCGAAAAGGTACGGCGGGTCTATGTACATAAACACGTCCGGGCGGTCGAACCGCCTTACCACTTCCAGCGCCGGACGGTGTTCGATCTGCACCCTCCTTAACCTTTCCGCCGCTTCCATGATCCACTCCGGCAGTCGGTACCAGTTCCGCAGCGCATACGCCCTTTCCCGTCCCGTTACGTCATTTCTCCATCCCACCTTACTGCCGTCCGTGCGGAAACCGTGCCCCATCCAGCACCTTACCAAAAACCCCGCCGCCTTCCCGTAATCGGGTACGTCCCCCGGTTCCTGCTGCCGGACGGCAAACTGCGCGTCGTATTCCTCCCGTGAGTACGGCGTTGCCGCCACCGCCGCCGCAAGTTTCCCACAGTCCCCGCGTATGCAGCGGAAAAGGTTTACCACATCCGAGTCCAGGTCGTTTACCGTCTCTATGTCGGACGGCTCCTTGGTAAACAGCAGCGCCCCGCTCCCAAAGTACGGTTCCACGTAACTGTGGTGTTCCGGGATTAGTGCGGCAAGTTCCCCGGCGATGTTCCATTTGCTTCCCGGATACCGCAGTACCGGCCTTATTTTCCCTTCCATCCGTTTCCTCCGACTATAACCAGCGCAATAATTTATTTACACGGTTATAGTTGCTCCCTCCTTTCCGCCGCCTGTACGGGCGGCAGTTTATTCCGTATTATTCTTCCCGTGGCAAGTTATACCTCTTTTACATATCCCTTATTAATCCATGATGTAGGGACTTTGGTTTCAAATCCCCTTACCGGTTCCCCGGCTTTCCTTTCCGGTTTTACTTTGTCCGGTGTTTTCCCGTATCCGTGTTTTGTAAGCACAAAGTGTTTCCCGTTTTCCGCGATTGTATTATATGCTGCTTTATGCATGTGCCATCCCCTCCTACCAGTTTGACGCTTCATTGAATTGTTTCATCTGTTCTTCCCTGCTTAATTTCAGGTATATGGAAGTTGTGTTTACGGAAGAATGGCCCATGAGGTCGGCCAGCAGCGCAATGTTTGGATTGTGCCGCAGAAATTCTATGGCGAACAGATGCCGGAATGAGTGCGGATGTGCAACCTCGTCCCTTATGCCGTATTTTTTCGCCCAATTCTTGATATTCTGCGCAACTCCGCGCTCCGTCATCTGCTCCCCGAATCTGTTCGGGAAAAGATATTCGCCATCCCGGCCTGAAAAATATCCCATGCTTTCTTCTATCAGCACCCGCGGTATGTACACCCTGCGGATTTTCCCTTTTGTCCACATTTCGCAGTATCCGGTCCCAAGGGAATCTTTTGTCAGCCTGATGAATTCCGAAACCCTCGCGCCCGTCTTTGCGAGAAACTTGACCATCCAGTATCCCCTTTCATTTTTATCCTTTACCAGCCCTTCCAAAAGCCTGTGGTATTCTTCCAGCGTAATTACGTTTTCCACGGATGCACTCCCATGGATTTTAATCCCCTTTACGCAATATTCCGGATGCCCGATAAAATGGCAGTACTGGTTCATTGCAACCACCCTGGCATGGGCGGTTTTTGGTTTCCATTTTTCAAGCTGCCATTTTTTAAAGTCAATCATATTCGGTTTGTCCACTTCCCCGTACCGCTTTAAAAATATGTCCACTGTACGGATATAGTTGTTTACCGTATTTTCGGAGCGCTCCAAATCCATTAAATACAACCTAAACTCCCTTATTTTTCCAGTTTCCAAATTTCTTTCACCGCCTTACCGTTTTTTTGCTGCTTTTTTTCCTGCGTCGGAGAAAATTTTTCCATGCCGCCCGCAGACATTAGTCCCGTTTACTGCTTTTTCACCACACCACAGACACAATCCGTTGTCTTTTCTCTTAACCGGAACCAGTCCCCTGTCGTGCCTCTTATTCCTTTCGTTTTCCGCGCGCCCCATACTTCTTCTGTGTTCCTTTAAATAATGTTCATAGCAGTGCATTCCATGTGTCGCTTTTTTACTGCACCTTACGCATATTCCGTTTTCCTTCTTCTCCCTGTAAATCTTCCGCCACTTTTTTTCCCCTTCCATCCCATTCCGTCCACTATAACCAGCGCAATAATTTATTTACACGGTTATAGCCGCTCCCTCCTTTCCGCCGCCCGCCTGTACGGGCGGCAGTTTATTCCGTGATATATTTCAAATTTTTTCAAAAGGTCTTGTGTTCTGCTCCGCAAAGTCCTCACGTTCCCTTTCACGCCTTCCGATGTCCGCGTTTTCGCTTCCCCGTTCTGCGGATTCCCTGTCCGTAAATACTTTTTCCCCGATGTCCACGTATGCGTGTCTCCGGGCATACGGTTCAACCCTGTACTGCACTTCAAACCCGTCCCCGTCCATCCCGACAATGGTACCTCCCGACACAAAACACCCTGACGGGCCGTTGAAAATCCCGTATACCTCCTGTCCGGTGCTTAAACTGCTGCCGCCTTTACTTACTGTTTCCCCCATCCGTTCCTCCTTTCCCGTCTTCCACGGTCCACCATTTTCCAAATTCCCGTATCCACTCCTGCCGCGTTTTCCCCAGCACGTTTATGTAATGCTCCTGGCACCGCCGCTTATAGGAAACATTGAGTCCCCTGTCCCTGTGGATGGCGTAATTCCCCGTCCTGTGCCAGTCGGAACGCAGCGGGACCATAAACCCGTATTTTTCCGAAAGCGGTTTAAGCGCCTCCCCTTGGAATATGTGGTGCGGTTCCACACCCCCCGTGTCCCCCGTTATATGGCACTTCCCCATGTCATCCGTGAAAATACTCCAGTACCGTTTCCGTCCGTTCCCTTTTCTTCCGCCCCTCCGCAACCTGTCCCGCGCCCGCAGCGGCTTCCGTGCCTCCAGTTTTTTATACGACCTTATTGGGGTTTTCCTCTTTAAGGGTGTCCTTTTCATCCCCGTTACCCCGCTTCGGCCTGCCTGCCGCAGGGTGTGCTGGCGTACCGGTACCGGAATTCCCCATTTTCCGTGTTATCGTCCCTGTAATACGCATACAGGACCTTCCTGCCGCCGGTTTCCCTTACCTCCGTGCCAAGCGGCACCATCCCCGGCGGCCATTTCCACCTGTCAGGGTCCAGTGACCGTGCTTCCTGCCTTGCCTTTTCCAGCTCGTCCACGCCGTCCGTGCATTCCCGCCCTTTTTTTTCGTCCTTTTCCAGTTCCGACAGCATCCATTTCCTGTATGCGTGTTCCGTCCCTTCCACGTTTACGGAATGCCCTTCCAGCACTTCCCCTGCACGCTCCCACATCCCCCGGTTCTTCACCGGTTCCCCCCTTGCGGTAAGGAAACCGTTTGCCTTCCACTCCCGCAGCCATTCCTGCCAGTTTTCCCCAAGGAGCACCCTGCACCCGGTATACAGGTGTATCCTACCCGGATGCCTCATCCGCCCCACCGCATCCGTTAATGCCGCAAGGGCCGCTTCCCACTCGGACGCGTTTTCCCGGCTTCCCGCCCCGTCCACCGTGTATTCCCCCCCGTCCCGCAATCCGTATTCCAGCACATACCGGTAATGCCTCCTGCGTCTCCTGACAATTCTGTTCCCCGTTGTTTCCAGGTAAAGGTTTACGTCATACATCCCCGTCACTCCCTTCCGCATGTCCGGTAACCGTACCCTGCCGCACGCTCCGCCACGCAGGCCGCGTAAATACTCCGCGGGGTGCCGCCCCCGATTTCCTTCCGTGCCGCCGTCTCCCCCATGCTGTATGCCATCAGGGCGTAGACCGTCCCGCCGTACTCCTCCGTATAGTGCGCCATAAGCCATACCGCCGCCTCCTTGGTATTCTCGCACTCACGCAGCAATACATATTGAGGTTTTG